>CACZAW010000064.1 GCA_902779225.1 uncultured Ruminococcus sp.
CTCCGTCTGACGGATCCCCGCCGTATCGGAAAGGTTGAGGACGATATCGTCGAGGCTGACGCTTTCCTCCACCACATCGCGTGTGGTTCCGGCGACCTCGGTGACGATACTTTTATCGTAACCCGCCAGCAAATTCATCAGCGTGCTTTTTCCGACGTTCGGTTTGCCAACGATGGCGGTATCTATCCCATCTTTTAAGATCCTGCCGTTATCATAACCTCTGAGGATCGCTTCCAGATCGTGATGCGCTTTTTGCAGCGCCGCCGTCAACTCGTCATCCTCGATCTCGGGGATATCCTCTTCGGGATAATCCGCCCACGCGCTGAGGTGCGCCGCCTTGGACAGCAAAGCCGCCTTGACCGCGTCGATCCGTTTGGATAACGCGCCTTCCTTGACGGACAACGCGGCTCTGACCGCTCCGCGGGAGCGTGCTCCGATGATATCCATCACCGCCTCGGCTTCAAGCAGATCCATCTTGCCGTTCAAAAACGCGCGCTTTGTGAATTCGCCCGCTTCGGCAGGCTCCGCGCCCGCGTCATATACCGCACGCAGGACGCGTCCCGTGACATACAGGCCGCCGTGACAGGAAAGCTCGACGACGTTCTCACCGGTATAGCTGTAGGGCGCGTGAAACACGGTCGCAATACATTCGTCCAGCTTTTCGCCGTCAGCGTATGCCGCGCCGAGCGCACAGGTATAGCCCTTCATATCCGCGAGCTTACTATTTGATTTTGCCTTAAATACTTTTTCGGCGATCGGGATCGCATCCTCACCCGATATGCGGATCACCGAGATCCCCGCCGATGCTTTTGCGGTCGATATCGCCGCGATCGTTCTTTCTTTCATTATCTGTTCATTCCATCTAATCACTAATCACTGACCACTAACCACTGACCACTCCTAATGTTTCACGTGAAACATTTTGCGTTAGCCATCCGATAGCAAATCCGAACACGCTGAAAATGGCATTATTTCGGAAATTATCGGCTTATCAATCTGGGCGGGTGACGGGTTAACGAGGATTTTAACAAAGAGCGGGCGGAAATTTGCCCGCTAAAACTTATCGAATGGCTAAACAAAAACGGGCGGAAAACCGCCCGTCAGTGACTGTGTTAACCTTTGATAAGGTTGTGATTGCCACGCCCTGATGGGCTCGCAATAACAAATATTATTTATCGATTCTGCCGTAAAGGCCTACGCCTTCGCCTTCGTTCAAGGGCTTGCGGTCGGGGTTGGGAGCGGGGGAGGAGGACTGATTTCTCGGTCTGCCGCCTCTGCCACGGTTATTACCGCCTCTGCCGCCGCGGTTGCCGCCCTTACCGCCTTTTCCGCGGTTATTGGAGCGCTTGCCGTCGGGACCGATCACAACGTGACGGTTCATGTTCTCGCCCTCACTCCAGGAGGTGGCGCCGTCGACCTTTTGAACCGCAGTATGGATGATCCTGCGCTCATAGGGGTTCATCGGCTCGAGAACGCTCTTTTTACCGGTTTTCGCCGCCTTGATCGCCAGTCTGCGGCCGAGCGACTCCAGCGTCTTTTCACGCTTTTCACGATAATCGCCGGTGTTGATGACGACTCTCTTATATGCGGGATCCACACGGTTTGCCGCAAGACAGGTCAGATACTGCAAAGCGTCCATGGTCTCGCCTCTGCGGCCGATAATAAAGCCGACGTCTTCGCCTTCGATATCGATGGTGATGACGTTATCCTCTTCTTTTGTGGAGAGGGTGATGCCGGTCAGCTCCATGCAGTTGATGATATTGCGGATGAAGTTCTCCGCAGCCTGTGCGGCGCTCTCTTTGATATAAACTCTTACTTTTGCAGGATGTCCGCCGAAAAGACCGAACACCTTTTTGCTCTGCATTTCGATGATCTCAAACTCTATGTTGTCGTCGTAGGTTTCTACGCCGAGCTCTTTACAGGCTTTTTCTTTGGCTTCTTCAACCGTTGCGCCTGTCGCGATAACTTCTTTTAACAATGTTGCACCTTCTCTTGTTAATCTGTGATTACTTTTTCTTTTTGTTCTTACCGGGCTTTTGTTTTTCCGGCTGAGGAGAAGCTGGTACATAAATATAGGGTACTTTTGCTTCTTTTTGTTCTAACAACGCTACATGTTGTGCTTCTGCTTTTGCGGTAAGATTCAGCGGTGAATAGAACTTTGTAATGATCACCGTCTGCAGGAAGCCGATTACGGTAGAGCAGATCCAGTAGAAACCGACAGCGCCCGGAACGATATAAGAGATATATACCGTGATCAGCGGCAGTAAGAGCATCATGTATCTCATACAGCCCTGCTGCTGCGGCATGATCCCGCGCTGCATACGCATGGTCAGAAGCTGAGATCCGATAGAGGTGACAAGAACCAGGATCGGGATGATGATGATGGGAGAAGCGAAGAACCCGTTTGCGTTCGGAATATCGAGCAAATCAAGTCCCAGGAAACGGAAGCCTCCCGCCAATCCCTTGATCTGGGTGATATCGGACTCGGAAAGAATGGATGAGATACCTTTGCCGTGCTGCTGCAGCATCGAAAAGGTCTCGGGGTTGTTGAACAGACGAAGAATATCCATCTCATGATAGATATTGGTTGACGAAACGTTGACGCCGGGCATCCCGTTGATAAAGGAAACGAGATCGGTCATTTTATCCGCTGCGATGTGGATAACGTTGGAGAGGGGACGTACGACAGAGTAATAGATGCCGAGCATGATAAACATCGGCAGCAGGGACGTCAGACATCCGCCGAAGGGAGAAGCTCCCTCTTTTGCATAGAGCTTCTGTACCTCTTCATTATACTTTTGCTTGTTATTGCCGTACTTTTCTTTCAGCTCGCGCTGCTTTGCCTGCATTCGCGAGTTCGCAGCCATACTTTTTTGCTGCTTGACGGAGGTGGGGAACATCAGCAATCGGGTCAGGATCGTAAAGAAGATGATAGCAACGCCGAAATTCTGGAAAATATAGAATAGCGCCCATAAGACATAGCCGAATGCCCAACCTACATAGTTAAAAATCTGAAACATAAATAAAAGCCTTCCTTATAGCTTTTTGTGGCGTTTTTCGGGAACGGGGTCGTAGCCGCCCCTTGACCACGGATTACACCTGAGTATCCTCCATATTCCCATCAAGGCGCCCTTCAATGCGCCGTGTATCTCGATCGCTTCGTAGGTGTACTGAGAACAGGTTGGATAATACTTACACTTGGGTTTCGTATTGGGAGAGATAGCAGTCTGGTAAAAACGGATGAGTTTTAAGAACAGTTTTTTCATGATGATCGCATCAATCCGAGGGAGCATAGGTGGTCATACATATACCGCTCGACCTCATAGCTTTTCAAAAAACAGGTTTTCGTTCGCGCAACGAAGATGATATCATATGACTGGTTCATATCGATATCCAAATGTGAGAATGCCGCTCGGATGACTCTGCGGCTGCGATTACGACTGACTGCCTTGCCGACCTTTTTCGAGGTGGTTATTCCGATTCTAAGGTTATTATTTTTATTTTTCAAAACGTAGGTAACGAGTCCGGGTGAAACGCACGACTTACCGCGACGGTAAATACGCTGAAAATCCCGGTTACTGGTAAGGGGAGTAATTTTCATCAAACCACCGTAGTTGTAAAATCGAGGATACGAAGCTCTCCTCGGAAAATTGAAAGCGCATCGAGCATATACGCTCTCTTTGATCCGCCGCTTTTGACAGTGCGAACGGCACAGCGGGGATCGTCTCTATCCGGCAGAATCCTGTCGAATAAAAGAAAGACCACTGCCATGAGTGGCCTTCGTTTTTAGTAAGAAAGCTGCTTTCTGCCCTTTGCTCTTCTTCTGGAGAGAACCTTACGGCCGTTGCTGGTAGACATTCTCTTTCTGAAGCCGTGCTCCTTTTTGCGGTGAATCTTTTTAGGCTGATATGTTCTGAGCATTCATAATCCTCCTTTCGGGTACATAACCTTACAAGTTAGCATTATACTGCAAATTGAGCCGATAGTCAATAAAAAATTGCATTTATAATGTATTTTTATATAACAAGTAAATTTGGTCTTTTTGATACACAAGATATAGTATTTCATCACCCCGGCAGACACAAATATCAACAAACAAATAACGTATCACAGTTGATTTCCAGAAAAATATAGCGCTCTTTCGGGATCGACAATGATAAAAAACGCAGCATAATGACCGTTGTTTTTCGGTCAAATTACACGACGCTATATTATTGATGTATATATATACTTATATATGCGAAAAAAGTTAAAATATTGTAATGGAAAATATGTTGCTTTTAACGTTCCTTTTTGGTATAATAATTCTGATAATGGGCTAGAATGGGGTCGCGCAGAAAAAGCCTTGTTTTCGGGGTTTGTTTTTTTGTAGAAAATGACCGCGAACCCCTATGTTTTTTCGATGTTTTTATCTAGTTTTTCAACGTTGATTTTTCGATAGATTACATGGAGCAAGGAAGGGAAAAAAATGGATAATTTTAACGAAGGTTGGGGAATTATCTGCGATTATCTCAGACAGGAAAAAAAGATCGTAGACGTCGCATATAAAACATGGTTTTCTCGGATCGAACCGATCGGCATCGACTTTGAAAAAGGAACGATCACTCTGATGGTTCCGACCGATTTTCACCGTCAGGCGTTGATCCGCGGATATCTGCCGAAGCTGGAGGATGCGTATGAGGCGGTATTAGGCACCAACTTTGAAACCGTCTTCATCATCCCGGAGGAAAACGAAAAGCATAAGGAAAAGCTGCTGGGAGAAGAAACCTCGGTCGATACCGGCTATGAATTCACCTTTGAAACCTATATCGTCGGATCCTCCAATAAATTTGCGCACGCCGCCTCGATGGCCGTCGCACAAAACCCCGCGTCCGCATACAATCCCTTGTTTATCTACGGTAACTCCGGACTCGGTAAAACGCATCTGCTGTATGCGATCGGCAACGAGATCAAAAAGCGCGATAAGGACTGCAACGTCATCTATATCAAAGGCGAGGATTTTGCTAACGAAATCATCCAATCCATCATGAACAAGACGACCGCGCAGTTTCGTCAAAAATACAGACAAGCGGATGTGCTGCTGGTAGACGACGTTCAGTTTATCGGCGGTAAGGAAAGCACGCAGGAGGAATTCTTCCATACCTTCGATGCTTTGTATGACGCAAAAAAACAGATCGTTTTGACGTCCGACCGTCCGCCGAAGGAGATCAAGGTTCTGACCGACCGTCTCAGAGGCAGATTTGAGATGGGACTGCTCGCGGATATTCAGCCGCCGGACTTTGAAACCCGCATGGCGATCATCAAACGAAAAGCAGAGATCATCGGTCTGGATCTGAGCAACGACCTGTGCGAATATATCGCCAACAAATTAAAGACCAATATCCGCCAGCTGGAGGGCGTCGTTAAAAAATTGATGGCGCGGTATAATCTCACCAAGGAACCGCCCACACTGAATACCGTCAACGAGACCATCGCCGAAATACTCAATGACGATACGCCTCCCGAGCTGACCGTCGAAAAGATCGTCGACGAGGTCGCGCGTACCTTCGGCGTCGACAGCGAGGATCTGCGATCGACAAAATCCCGCCGCGCCGAGATCAACAAACCGCGACAGATTGCTATCTATATCGTACGCGAGCTGACGACCCTCTCGATGGAAAGCATCGGCAACGAATTCGGCGGCAGACATTATTCCACCATCGTTTATACCGTTCAGCAGGTGGAAAACAATATCAAAAAGGATCCTTCTCTCAGAGAAACGGTCGAAGATATCATCAAAAATATCAGAGAGAGATAGAAAGTCATTTAATCGGTTGAGATTGCCACGTCGTCGTCGCGGGCTGCGCTTATTGAGAGCAGTCCTGAACGGACTACTCTCGTATCGCTCCGCCGCAACTCCTCTCCCCACAACGCGGTGCGTTGCGGGGACCCCGGTTAATAGGCTTCACAATGACGATTATTAATTGAGATATTAACATTTCCATAAATATCCACATCACATCTTTCATCAATTTAGCAGTCATGATACAGGGATAAAAAGAAGTCGCGTCTTCTTCATAATTCTTCGAGAAAAGTATGAGGGTAAAAGATCAGGAAAAATGCGGAAAAAATGCGTATTCCACTTTTCCACAGCCCCTACTACTATTACTATTTATTATAATTTACATATCATTACATTGAAAAAATAACGGTAAGGTTCGCTGTCAAGACGAACGGAAAGGAATCAATTATGAGATTTAAGTGTATGAGATCGGATCTGTCATCCGCTATCGGTAACGTATCAAGAGCCGTATCGGCAAAAGCAACGATCCCCGCATTGGAAGGCGTTCTGATCAAAGCGTACAATAATATGCTCGAGATCTCCGGCTATGATCTGGAGATCGGTATCGTGACACAGATGGAAGCGACGGTATCGGAAGAAGGAGAAATCGTCGTTTCGGCAAGACTGTTCAATGATATTATCCGCAAGCTTCCCGAGGAGATCGTGAACGTCGAGACCGACGACAGAATGATCACCTATATCAAGTCGGGCGCGGCGGATTATCAGATCGTCGGCATCAACTCTGCGGAATATCCGGAACTGCCGAATGTGGACGAGCTGAATTCCTTTGATATTAAAGCAGAGCTGTTGAAGAATATGATTCGTCAAACGCTGTTTGCTGTTTCCGATAATATGGCGAAGCCGATCTATACCGGTTCTCTTTTTGAAATCGAAAATCACCTTTTCAGAATCGTTGCGGTAGACGGTTTCCGCATGGCGATCCGTGAAGAAAATGTCGACTGTGATATCAACACAAAATTTGTCGTTCCCGGAAAAACACAGGGAGAGATCCTGAAGCTGATCACCGATAACGATAAGGACGTCAGCGTCAAGGTCGGTCAGCGTCATATCATGCTGAAGATTGAGAATTACAGCATCGTTTCCCGACTGATCGAAGGTAACTTCCTGGATTACAAAACGACGGTGCCGAAAACGGCAAGCACGGAATTTGTGATGAATACGAGAATCCTCGCGTCGGCTGTCGACAGAATGGCGCTTTTGACCAATGAAAAGATTCAGTCGCCGGTCAGATGTACCATCACAGCCGATCAAATCAAATTAGCCTGCTCGACCGCTGTCGGCAGAGCGAACGATATGATCCCCGCTTCCGTCAGAGGCAACGACGTTGAGATCGGTTTTAATAACCGTTATTTACTGGATGCATTGAAAAATGCAGAGACCGATGAGATCAAGGTGATGCTCAACGGCAGTCTTTCGCCGATGATTATCAAGCCGGTACAGGGCGACAGCTTTACCTTCTTGGTCGTGCCGATGCGACTGGCGGCGGAATAATTTGCTTAGTGAGGAGTTAGAAATCAGGAGTCAGGAATAAAAGGCGGACTCTGCCCGCACCCGATACTGTTATTTCTCAATAGGATTGATCTAATTCTATGAAGACAACTCCTCATAACAAAAGGAATTTTTTATGGAAACAATAAGAATCGATGAAGAATTTATCCGGCTGGACAGTCTGATGAAATTTTCCGGCTTGTGCAACAGCGGCGGCAGAGCAAAATTTCTCATTCAGAACGGGGAAGTGAAGCTCAACGGCGAAGTGTGTGAAATGAGAGGAAAAAAGATCAGAGCCGGCGATCGGATAGAATATAACGGCAGGACGGTTGAGGTAATCGATCATTGATAGTCAAAGAGCTGCGTTTTGAAAACTACAGAAATCTTGAAAATTCAATTATCAAACCTGCCGATAACGTCAATGTGATCTACGGCGAGAACGCGCAGGGAAAAACCAATCTGCTGGAAGCGATCTGGCTGTTTTGCGGCGGCCATTCCTTCAGAGGCTCAAAGGAAAACGAGATGATCGCCTTTGATCAAAAATACTTTCGATTGGGAATGGAATTCTTTTCCGGAGAAAGAGATCAAAGCGCGGATATCGCCTTCGGACAGAATCGCAAGCAGGTGTGGATCAACGGCGTGGAGAGAAACTCTTCGTCTTATCTAACAGAGGTTTTTTCGGCGGTCGTTTTTTCGCCAGAGCATCTGAATCTGATTAAACGCGGCCCGAGCGTCCGCAGACGGTTTATCGACGCCGCTATCTGTCAGCATAGGATCCGTTATGCGTCGCTGCTGTCAAAATATCAGCAGATCATCAATCAGCGAAACGCGCTGCTAAAGGATATCCGCAAGCACAGCGAGCTGAAGGAAACGCTTGCGATCTGGGATGATTCGCTGACGGCGGTCGGCGCGCAGATCATGAAGGAGCGGTATGATTATCTCAAAAAGCTGCGCGATCCGGCAAGAGTTTATCATAAGGGGATATCCGCCGATAAAGAGCAGTTGGATATCGACTATCAGTCTACTTCAAAGACGGATGAAGATGATGATATCGGCACGTTGAGAGAGAAGTTGCAGGCGGCGTTCCGATCGGCGCAGAAGGAAGATTTTTACACAGGCTATACTTCGGTCGGCCCGCATCGGGACGATCTGGATTTTACCATCAATGGGATCTCCGTCAGGCGGTTCGGCTCGCAGGGACAACAGCGGTCTACCGTATTGTCCATGAAGCTCAGCGAGGCGGAGCTGCTCTATGAAAAGAACGGC
>CACZAW010000065.1 GCA_902779225.1 uncultured Ruminococcus sp.
TCTGCAACTATCTTACCCCGCACAAGGGCAACACCATCATGTACAACGTCAAAGAGCGTGTGTCCAACTACCTCTCCGTGACGACCGTCTCCTTCGATATGTCCTTTAAGGAGCATACCGCCGCGCTGTGCAACGGCAAGACCCTGATCTTTGCCGCGGAGGATGAGATGAACGATCCGCGCGCGCTTGCCGATTTGATGGCGAAGCACCATGTCGATTGTATCAACGCCACTCCCTCCAGATTACAGCAGTATATGGAGTACGCGCCGTTCAAGGAGCGCCTCGCCGACTGTAAGATGATCATGTCGGGCGGTGAAGCCTATCCGATGTCCCTGCGTGACAGCCTGAAAGCCGCCGCTCCCGACGCGCTGATCGTCAACACCTACGGTCCCACCGAGATCACCGTATCCTCCAACGCCGCGGTGCTCAATGACGCCAAGGCGATCAATATCGGCAGACCGCTGACCAACTACACTGAGTACATCGTGGACAAGTTCGGCGATATGACGCCCTACGGCGTGATCGGCGAGCTGTATATCGGCGGCGTAGGCGTCGCTGTGGGCTACCGCAATCTGCCCGAGAAAACCGCTCAGGCATTCGTTGACTATCACGGTCAGCGGATGTACCGCTCCGGCGACTACGCAAAGTATGATAAAGACTACAACGTCATCATCCTCGGTCGTCTCGACAATCAGGTCAAGCTGCGCGGTCTGCGCATTGAGCTGGGCGAGATCGAAGGACTGATCGCGGCGCAGCCGGATATCAAGAAGGTCGCCGTCGTGATCCGCAAGCTGAACGGTCAGGACAACCTTTGCGCGTATTTCACCGCAGACAAGCAGATCGATATTGACGCGCTGCGTGATGAACTGAAAAAGCACCTGACCCATTACATGGTACCGACCGCCTATCTGCAGATGGTCGAGATGCCCATGACCGCCAACGGCAAAACCGATATCCGCCGGCTGCCCGAGCCGGTACCGGTATCGCTGGGCGAATTTGTCGCTCCCGCGAACGCTACCGAAGAATTCTTCTGCGAATCCTTCAAAAAGGCGCTGAACCTCGACAAGGTCGGCGCGACCGACGACTTCTTTGAGATCGGCGGCACCTCGCTGGTCGTTACCGCGGTCGTGCTGAACGCCTCCGAAAACGGCTTCCCCATCACCTACGGCGATGTGTTCAAGTACACCACCCCGCGTGCGCTTGCCGAGCTGTTCAAGGACGGCGAGGTAACGACTGACGGCGGCACCTTCAACTTCGACGACTACGATTATTCGAAGATCGACGAGCTTCTCACCAAGAACAACGCGGATTCGTTCAAGAACGGCGAGCTGCGCGAGCTCGGCAACGTCCTGATCACCGGTGCGACCGGCTTCATGGGCGCTCACCTTGTCGCCGAATTCCTCGATACCGAGGACGGTCTCGCCTACTGTATGCTCCGCAAGGGCAAATTCAATTCCGCAGCGGATCGCCTGCGCAATATGATGTTCTACTATTTCGGCGCCCGCTTCGAGGATATTTTTGACAGCCGTATCCGCGTGATCGACGGCGACGTCACCGACTATAAGCATTTTGAAAAGCTCGAGAACGAGCCGATCGACACCGTTTTCAACTGCGCGGCAAACGTCAAGCATTTCTCGAACGGCACCGATATCGAAGACATCAACGTAGGCGGCGTAGTCAACTGCATCCGCCTGTGTGAAAAGATCGGCGCGCGCCTGATCCACTTCTCTACGATCTCCGTCTCGGGTACTACCGACGACTTAAGTAAGCTCACCCGCCGCTCGCTGGATGAGCAGGGCTTCTATTTCGGTCAGACGCTCGATAATAAGTACACCTCGTCCAAGCTCATGGGCGAAAGAATGCTGCTGGAGGCAGTAGCGGAGCGCGGACTGGACGGCAAGGTCATCCGCGTCGGTACGCTCGCCGCGCGTGAATCCGACGGCGAGTTCCAGATCAACTTCCTGACCAACAACTTTGTCGGCAGACTGCGCTCGTACGAGCTGCTCGGCTGCTTCCCGTATCAGATGATCGAGAATCAGGTTTGCATGGGCCCGATCGACACCTCCTGCAACGCGTTCCTCAGACTTGCCAAGACGCCCAAGGAATGCACCGTTTTCAACGCGGTCAACAACCACACCCTGCCGCTCGGCGATATCATCCGTCAGATGAACGAGGCAGGTATCCCGATCAAGTTTGTGGAATACGAGGAGTTTGCCGCCGCGCTGAACGAGGCGCAGAAAGATCCCGATAAGGCGGCGATCCTGTCCTCCATGACCGCATATATGAACACCGCACACGGTAAGAAGGTCGTTGCCCTGCCGTTCGAGTCGCATTATACCACCCAGATCCTAGCCAGATTAGGCTTCTTCTGGAATGCGAGCAACGAACGCTATGTCACCGACTTTATCAACGTGCTGAAGGGCTTCCGCTTCTTTGACAGCGATAACCTGACAAGATAATGCTCCCGGCTCCCGCGTCATACGCGGGAGCTGTCGACTGAGAAATGAATCATTGAATGAGCGAGAGCGGGATCCGGATATCCCGCCTTCTCGCCGGAATCAGAGGCAAATATGAAACGAACCGGTACACTTATCAACAAAACCTACCGTAATCTTTTGGTATCGACGCTGGCGATGACCGCCTCGATGTATCTGTCGAGCATTGTCGACGGCATCCTTGTCGGTCAGATACTCGGTACGATGGAGTTATCCGCCATCAACCTGACCTACTCGATCAGCTTTTTGAAGAATATCCTGATCGCGATGTTCACCTTTGGCGGCAACACCCTTGCGGTCATGTATAAGGGCAAGCGCGATAACAAAAAGGCTGACTTGGTCTTTACGATCTCGTTCTGGGCGGGTATCCTGTCATCGGTGCTGATCACCGTGATCGGCGTTGCACTGACCGCCCCGACCGCTGATTTGCTGAGTCAAAACAAGCCGAAGCTTGAACCGCTGATCGCCGCATACCTCATCCCGCTGTGGATGACGACCCCGCTGACGGCGCTGAACAACCAGACTGCCGCCTTTGCGCGGACGGACGGTATGAAAAAGCTGGCGACCGCTCTGCCGATCGTCGCAAACGTGATCAACCTTTTCTGCGACTGGCTGTTTATGGCGGTCTTCGGTTGGGGCATCGCGGGCGCAGGTTGGGCGACCGTCACCGGCTATGCGCTGGGTTCCTTACTGGTCATCGTCTATTTCAAGAGCAAGGACCGTACGGTGCACTTTACCCGCGAAGCGATCAAGAAGCTGAAATATATGTGGAAGATCCTCAACACCGGCTTACCGTCTGCGCTGATTTATGTCTGCAACTTCCTCAGGCTGTTCTGTATCAACGCGATCATCCTGTCGGCGACAGGTACCTTCGGTACGCAGATCGCGTCCGTTTCCTTCTCGCTGAACAGTCTGTGCTTCATCTTTATCGAGGGCGCGACCATGACGATGCTGCCTGTCCTCGGAGCGCTGTACGGAGAGAGGGACGTCAAAGGACAAAAGCTCGCGCTTCGATACGGTATGTGGGTAACGGTCGGATTGTCGATCATCATTCTGATCATCTCCGAGGTGTTCCCCCTTCCGCTTGCGGCGATGTACGGACTGACCAATCCCGAGATCACCTCGGTCTTTGCAATTACCTTCCGCATCATGTCGATCAACATCCCGATGCTTGCGGTCATCTATGTCATGCGCACCTTTTTCCAGGCGACCAAGCAAAAATGGCTGGCTAATATCCTCGTCATCCTTGACGGCTTTGCGACTATCGTTCCGCTGATGTACTTTTTCTCCAAGATCGACATCTATTGGCTGTGGTGGTCGTTCCCCATCTCCAAGGCGGCAACGCTGCTGATCACCGCGATCATCATGTTGATCTACAAGAGCGTCAAGCACAAGGATAATTTCCTGCTGATCGAAGGCGAAGAAGGCGTCGCGCTCGACTTCTCCATTCACAATAACATCGAAGAGGCAACCGATGCGGCGCATAAAGCGGTCGACTTCTGTACCGATAACGGCGTAGAGAACAATCTTGCGCACGATCTCGGCGTAGCGGTCGAGGAGCTGTGTGTCAACACCGCGCGTTATGCCGCCGACTCCGCCTCCGACAGCATCGATATCTACGTCAAGGTTTCCGACAACTGTGTCATCCTCAAGCTGAGAGATAACGGAAAGATCTTCAATCCGACCGAGTATGTCGACGATACCGGCCGCGAGGTCACGGGATTGAAGCTGGTTCGCTCGCTGACCTCCTCCATCGAATACAACCGCGTGCTCGGCTTCAACGTGACGGTCGTCACCGTCAACAGGTGATGCATGATGAATCCTAAACCTGATAAAGGGAAAAAAACAAAAGTTAAAAAAACGCGTTCGATCTTTCTGAAGATCGCACTGATCATGACGCCGATCGTGCTGGTGCTGGTTCTTTCTGTGCTGTTTATCTCCTATAACATCACGCATGAAAACACGATCAAATCCTATAAAAACCAGCTGCGCATCGCCGCAAGCAACGCGGTGCAGTATGCCGAAAGCGCAGATATGGATAATCTGGGAGTCCTGCAGCAGCTCAACGACGATTACAATGCCCTTTGCAAGCTGTACGACATCTCATATGTTTATGTCTTGGATATCGACCCCGATGAGAATATCGAAACCTATATCGCGATCGGCTTCGGCAGCGATGCGACGCAGGCAGCAAAGGAAAATCGATTTACGGGCTTCACGGTCGAGGGCTTTGTCAACGACAAAGAAATAGAAGCGTTTAACGGAAATAAGGACGGCGTTTTCTCATACGAAAAAACCGAGTTCGGCGATTCGCTGATCTGCTATATGCCGTGCCAGCGATTTTATGACTTTAATAACAAAGAATATCGCAAGCTGGATAAGCCGCTCGTCGTCGGCGCCGAGTTGTCTTTGAACGCGATCACAAAGGGCTTTCAGCATACATTCCGTTGGATCGCGATACTCACGATCGCTCTGACACTGGTCATCGTCGGCACATTCGTATTGTTGCTGTATTTCAGAGTATCCAAGCCTGTTCGAAAGATCAGCAGTAAGATGAGCAGCTTTGTCACCGACCGCGAAGCGCATCACAGCGTTGAAAAGCTGGAGGTCAAGGGCAACGACGAGTTTACACTCATGGCGAGCTCCTTCAACGTCATGGTCGACGAGATCGACTCCTATATCAACGATATCGACTCCCTCAACCGCGAGAAGCACACGCAGGAAGCGGAGATGAATATCGCGCGAAGCATTCAGACCGGACTGCTGCAGCCGGATCTGGATACCGACGCCTATCATATCAGCGCCTATATGCTGCCCGCAAAGGAAGTCGGCGGCGACCTGTATGATTACCGTCTGCTCGACGACGGCAGGATCTTTATCGCGATCGCCGACGTATCCGGCAAGGGAATCTCCGCATCGCTGTTCATGGCGCACGCCATCACGCTTCTGCATCAGTACGCCGTGATGGATTACTCGCCCGCTCATATACTCGAGACCTTCAACAACACGATCTCGGCTCAAAACCCCGGCGGAATGTTCATCACCGCCTTTATCGCTTTGTACGATCCGATGAAGCACGAGCTGGTCTATTCCAACGCGGGACACAACTTCCCCTATATCCTCTCCGACCGGGTGATCCCCCTTGAGGACGCTCACGGCGTCGCAGCCGGCTTGTTCAGCGGTGAAACATACGAGAACGCGGTCGTCAAGATGAAAACCGGCGACGCGCTGTTCCTGTATACCGACGGTGTGAACGAGGCGAAAAACGCCGCAAATGAATTCTACGGTGACGAGCGATTAGAGAAGATGCTCAGCCTGTGCATCGCCTCTGACAAAACCGATACCATCAACACCGTGCTTGGCGATCTGAAGGAATTCTCTGAGGGTGCAGAGCAAAACGACGATATCACCATGCTGTGTCTCAGTCTGAAAGAACCTCCCTCTCAGATCACATTGAAGCTGACGTCAGAAGTGGCGCAGTTTAAGAAGATCAAGAAAACGATCTACCGTCTGCCCATCAGCGAGGATATGAAGAAAACGCTGATCCTCGGCGCAGAAGAGGTATTCGTCAATATCTGCTCCTACGCCTACGATACGCCCGGCGAGGTCGAGATAACGATCACCCTGGGCGATACGATCGGGCTGATCTTTGCCGACAAGGGCAAGCCGTTCGATCCCACCGTGGACGTACAGGATATCGACGAGTATGATCATGAAAACAGAATCGGCGGTCTGGGAAGATTCCTGATCTTTTCCATCGCAGATGAATACACCTATGCGTACAGAGATAACAAGAATATTCTCAGTCTATACTTTAATAATGAGGTGAAGCAAAATGACGATCACAAAAGAGCTTAACGGCAACACTCTGACCATCTTTGTGGAAGGATGGCTTGACACGCTGACCGCTCCCCAATTCCGCCAAGAGGTGCAGGATCTGCAGGGCGCCGAAAAGGTGATCCTTGATTTTGAAGGCGTGGATTACATTTCCTCCGCAGGGCTTCGCGAGACTGTTGCACTGTACCGTGAAGCAGTCAAGGATGGCGGCAGCTTTGAGCTCAGGCGCGTCAACGGAAAGGTCATGGACGTCTTTACGCTGACCGGCTTTGACAAAAAGCTCAATATCAGCGCCGACTAACCAATAAAACAAAAGAGCTTCGGAATACGGATCAGTGTCATCCGTTATTCCGAAGCTTTTCTTTTTTACTTATCAGCGTGATCGCGATAGATCGCGGCAAGTCCGCCGTGAGAGGTCTCGCGGTACTTTTCATCCATATCTTTTCCGGTTCGGTACATGGTCGTTACCACATCGTCAAAAGAGATCTTTCGGGTGGTATACAGGAACCGCGACAGATTAACCGAGCTGATGGCGCGCATCGCGGCGACGGCGTTGCGCTCAATGCAGGGGATCTGCACCAGACCGCACACAGGGTCGCAGGTCAACCCCAGATTATGTTCCATCGCGATCTCGGCGGCGTACTCGATCTGATCGATACTCAGTCCGTACAAAGCGGCAAGTCCTCCCGCCGCCATAGAGCACGCGGAACCGATCTCCGCCTGACATCCGCACTCGGCGCCGGATATGCTGGCGTTGGTGCGGATAATGTTGCCGATCAAGCCTGCGACCGCAAGCGCATCCAAGATCTCACTCTCCGGAAATCC
The DNA here is from genome assembly GCA_902779225.1 of uncultured Ruminococcus sp. Lineage (GTDB taxonomy): Bacteria > Bacillota > Clostridia > Oscillospirales > Acutalibacteraceae > Ruminococcoides. The sequence continues at coordinate 7,158 of CACZAW010000065.1, forward strand.
GCGGTCGCGCTGCATAAAGTACATCACCGCCGGCAAGACGCCGCAGCTCCCGCAGGTCGGCGCGGTCACGACCAGTTCTTCGTCGGCATTTTCCTCGCTGACCGCATAGGCATATGCCGCGATCTTGCGGTTCATCGTGACGTCGTCGCTCTCGTTATAGGAGCGCTCTTCATACAGCTTTTTCGCCTTGCGGGTAAGCGCAAGACTTCCGGGAAGGACGCCGGTTCGATGCAGCCCGCGTAAGATCGCATCCTGCATCGCCTGCCAGATCGTTTTGAGATACGCATCGAGCGAATCTCCCTCACGCTCGCGGATCAATTCGACCAGCGATATATCCTTTGCGCGGCATAGTTCTAGGATCTCGGTCAAGTTCTTTTCGGGATAGACCTCGCGCTCTTCTTCACTGTCCTCTCCCTCGATGCGGATCGAACCGCCGCCGATACTGAAGATCCGAAGCTGCGCATAGGCTGATTCACCCTTGTAGGCAGTAAACAGCATGGTGTTCGGATGCGGCAGCTCGGTCGTATCTCTGTTAAACACGACCTGTGCTTCGGGAAGCGCGTTCTGGATCGCTTTCTTGGTGCCGTGACCCTCGCCCGTGAAGGCGAGCGATCCGTATAAGACGACGCGGTACGCCTCCGCATCGGGATATCGCGCGCCGAAGAGCTTAGCCGCGCGATAAGGCCCGACTGTATGCGAGCTGGACGGACCGTGACCGATTTTATAGATGCTTTTGATACTTTTCATATGGATCACCGTCTAAACCGGATATTTTTAACACGCCGCGAAGCGGCATATCGCAACGAAGTTATATCGCGTCATTTGACATATCACAAATCCCGCAAGGGATTTATATCGCTGCGAATCAGTTTACATACTGATTCGACATGGGTCGCGGCAACGGAAATGATGTCGCCTATCCCCTGCAGTTCTTGGAGTAAGGTCTACCCCATTTGCCGGAGCTTGGGGTAAGGTCTACCACATTTACCGGTGCGCGGGAATATGTCAGCCAGTAATATATCATTATTATAGCAATAACAACATCGTTTGTCTATAAAAATCAGGCGGCTTGGAATAAGTCGCCTGATAAGTTTATTATGTGATTGGTTTTCCGATGTTTTCATTTGTCGGGAGTTGAGCTAAGTGGCGCTGGATCGCGGTCGCGTCGATAATAGTAACCTCACCGTCGTCGTCGGCGTCTGCAGCTTTTTCATTATATGATGCCGTAGGAATACTCGCAAGATGTCTCTGGATTGCAGTTGCGTCAATAATCGTTACCTCTCCATCACCGTCAACATCACCGAGGATAATCGTTTTTGGTTCTGTCGGGGTAGTGGGCTCCGTTGGAGTAGTCGGCGGTTCGGTTGGTTTTATAACGCTAATCGAAAACTCCTTTGTTACACTGTCAATATAATTATTGATACCTGTAACAGT
>CACZAW010000066.1 GCA_902779225.1 uncultured Ruminococcus sp.
CGCCGGCGCCTGCCAAGATTGATAAGCCGAATTATTCCGAAATATTGCCATTTACAGCAAGTTCGGATATCACACCGAATGCCTATCAAGGCGTCACGTTCAGGCATTCTGTCCCGACTGTATATGTTAATACAAATATTTATTAAAACACTTTTGTTTTGCTGAAACACTTGAAATAACAAGCATAATCTGTATAATTATTCTATACAGATTTCCTATTAAGCGCTAAAAAAGCCGACGGAATCCTTATGACAGATCGGAAAGAGTTTATATGAATTGATTTCAAGAACAGGAGCCTGAGCTATGAAAAAGAGATGGATCGAAAAAGCCGTTTTACTGCTCTCCTTAGCGGGGGCGTTGTTCCTGTTCGCGTTTTTTCTGAAAGATATCTTGATCCCTCTGTTCACCCTGCAGCTGAAAAACGATGTCGAGGGAGCCAAGGCGCTGCTGACCTCCAAGGGCATCGCGGGAGGAGCGGCAGTATCGCTGATTGAGGCGCTGCAAATGATCGTCGTATTTATACCGGCTGAGTTCATCCAGGTAGCGAGCGGTCTGAGCTATCCTTTCTATATCTCGCTGATCCTGTGCGATCTCGGCGTATGTCTCGGCGCGAGCATCATCTTTATCCTTGTGAGAACATTCCGCTTTGACACAAAAAAAACGAGAGAATCAAAAGAACAGATCGAGCAAATGGCCTTGGATAACAAAGAAAAGAAGGTATGGATGCTGATGTATCTTCTGTTCATAACGCCGATAATCCCCTTCGGCGCGATCTGCTATTTCGGTAGCAGCACCGACATCCGCTACCGCAGATATATCCTGACGGTTGCAACGGGCGTGATCCCCTCCATCGTCACCTCCAACCTGATCGGAGCCGGCGCGAGGGCGTTCATCATGAACGCGCTTCCGCTGTGGGTTCTGATTCTGATAATACTGCTGATGATGGCTCTTCTGTTCGTGCTTCTGTGGCTGTTCCTCGACAAGGTATATTTCAGAGGAAAAGACGGTACACCCGACTCAGCAGCTTACTTCGTCGCGATAAAGCTCATCGCTCTCTGGCGAAAGCACAGCCAGAAGCTGGTAGTGGACGGCGAAAAGCTGAAAGGACTTGATCCGCCGTTCGTCGTACTGTGCAACCATGTGTCGTTTTATGACTTCTACTATATGACGGAGCTTATGAAGAACTATAAGCCCGCCTATATCATCAACCACCACATAACATCCGCTCCTGTGCTCAGACACCTGTCAAAAAAAGCGGGTATGATCCCCAAGAAGATGTTTTATCCCGACACAGCTGCCGTCAAAATGCTCCGGACGCTCAGAGCCGGATATCCCGTCGTAGTATTCCCCGAGGGCAGGCTCAGCATCGACGGACGCCCCGGCGAGATCGTGGAGAGTGCCGCCGCGGCGTATAAGAAATTCGGCTATCCGCTGGTGCTGGCAAAGATCACGGGCGGATACTTCACCTATCCTAAATGGCGCGGAAAATTCTACAGAGGCAACGTGCGGATCGCGGTCGAAAGAGTTTTGACGCCAGAGGATCTGAAGCGTATGTCGGTCGGCGAGATCGAGCGGGTGATCGAAGCTACGCTGTCATATAACGCCTCGGCGGATCCCGTCAACCGTTTTCGTCAGAAGGACAAGGCGCGCGGACTGGAGAAGATGCTGTACCGCTGCGCGGACTGCGGAGCGCTGTATACAACGCAGTCGAAGGCAAGCGACCTGTACTGTACCGCCTGCGGAAAGATACATCATCTTGATGATAGCTACCTATTTACTGATGAGATCGGGAGCATCCCCGCCTATTACGACCGCATCAAAGAGACGGAGCGGGCGCAGCTCGACGATCTTGAGCTGAGAACAGAGGTAAACGTCAAGGTGTTCCCTGACAAGAACGGACGCGTCAGAAAAGAAACCGGCGTCTGCACACTGACCAAAGAGTCGTTCACCTACCGCTCGGACAAAACGGAATTCACCGTACCTACCGAGAAGATACCGGCTCTCGCATTCTCCTGCGGCAAGGAATTTGAGATCTACCACGATAACGATCAATACTATTTTTATCCGACCGAAAACAGACAGCAGGTCGCGCGCTGGTCGCTGATCGTCGACTTAATCAGAGAGGAGCGTAATCGCAGATGAATAAAGAAAAATCACTGATCAATATCTCCAAAAAGACCTTTATACAGGTGACGGCGCTGCTGCTCGGGCTGTTGATCGTCTCGATCGTACTGACCTACTTCATCCCTGCGGGGAGCTTTGGCGTGAACGCCGACGGCAGCACCGATTACAGCGTCTATCATACGCTCGACGGCGTAAAGGGCATCCCTGTCTGGAAGGGAATCCTCGCGCCGATATTGGTCTTCGGCTCCTCCGACGGAGTGACTCTTATCATGCTTTCTGTGTTTCTGCTGGTGATCTCGGCGGCGTTTCAGGTGATGAACGACGCGGGAGGCATAGGCGCGATAGTAAGCGCGGTGTCCGATCGCTTCAAAAGCAGACGAAAGCTGATGGTCGCGCTGATCTCACTGCTTTTCATGTGCTTCGGAGCGTTTCTCGGACTGTTTGAAGAAATGCTGACCATGCTGCCGATCATCACGATGCTGTGCTTAGCGATAGGATATGATTCTTTCACCGGCTTTCTGATCTGCATAGTATCCTGCGGCTTCGGCTTCGCGAGCGCCGTGACCAATCCCTTTACCGTACTGCTCGCCTCTGAGATCATCGGCGCTAATCCGATGGATAAGATATGGTTCCGTATAATCATTTTCATCGTGATGTATATGCTCCTGCTGGCGTTCATCTTCCTCTATCTCAGAAAGCTCGGCAAAAGCCCCGAGAACAGCTTGACCTATGAACACGATCTGAGGATCAAGGCTACCGTGAACGTTCGGGACAGCGTCGCGGAAAAGTCGCCCTCTCGTGAGAAGAAACTGCGCGTGATCTATGGGATATTCCTAAGCGTCAGTCTTATTCTGATTGCGGTATGCTCCTCTGTCGAGGCGTTCAGAAGCTACACCGTAGTCATCCTCATCGCCTACTTCCTGATCTTCGGACTGCTCGCCGGGATCCTCTGCACATCCTCCGCCAAAACGGTATTCAAGAGCTTTCTGAAGGGTTTGACCGGAGCTTTGCCGACGATCGTTTTCATCGGACTGTCGGCGTCGATCAAATATGTTTTCGACGAGGGTCACATAATGCCGACGATCGCCAACCAGATCAACCTGTTGACAAAGGGCAAAAGCCTCTTCCTGATCGTGCTGATCATCTATGCGATCGTGCTCGTGCTGGAGTTCTTCATCTCTTCTTCCACTGCCAAGGCGATCCTCGTCATGGGACTGCTCTCGACCGTGAGCTTAGGTCTGAGCGACCGCATGATGGTGCTGATATATACCTTCGCGGACGGCTACACCAACGTGCTGTTCCCGACCTCTCCCGTCCTTCTTATCGCGCTCTCAATGATAGGTATGGAGTACTTCAAATGGGTGAAGAAGAGCCTGCCGCTGTTTGCGGTAAACTTTCTGCTGGTGATAGGCTTTCTCGCGCTGGGAATCGTCATCGGCTATTGATATATCCTCTCAAATACGGAGACCTCTATGGAAAAACATACAGAATACATCCTGACAGTCAAAGAACTCTGCAAATACTACGGAGACGGCAACAGCCGCGTCTGCGCGCTGGATCACCTGAGCTTTGAAGTAGGCAGTTCACAGCTTGTCGCGGTGCTGGGTAACTCCGGCAGCGGAAAGAGCACACTGCTGAATATGCTCGGAGGTATGGATCGCTTTGACAGCGGCTCCGTATGCTTCGACGGCGTCGAGCTCGGTCGGATGAGCGACAGAGAGCTGACGGCGTACCGCCGAAATACGGTAGGCTTTGTCTTTCAATCCTTCAACCTCATCTCCGGGCTGACAGCTATAGAGAACGTGAAGCTGACTGCCGACCCCGAAAGCCACGGCGCAGCCGAGGACGCTCTGTGTCTTGTAGGACTGTCGGACAAAATGCGGCGTTATCCGTCTCAGCTCTCCGGCGGTCAGCAGCAGCGTGTTTCCATCGCGCGCGCCATCGCCAAAAATCCTAAGTTATTTCTCTGTGACGAACCGACCGGCGCACTGGACTCAGAGACCGGCAAAACGGTGCTCAAATGTCTTGAGCGTTTAGTGCGCGAGTACTCAAAGACGATGATCATCGTCACTCATAACGCTGAGATCGCGAAAATCGCCGACAGAGTCATACGCATGAAAAACGGCAAGATCATATCCGATGAAACCAATACAAACATATTATCGTCAAACGAGATAGAATGGTAACAGCCGATGAAGACTATGCTGCGCGCAGTTATAAAAAAGCATATCAAGCTGTTGATATCGGTCACGCTGATCGCGTCACTCGGCTTTTCGCTCTCATGGGGTCTGTCCGGCGGATACGTCTCCCTTGAGAGATCTCTGCGCGACTACGTGGAGAAATATCACTATCCCGACGTCTGTATCACGACCGAGATCACCACGTCCGACGACGCGGACAGCCTGCTCGCTATAGACGGAGTCCAAGGCTGTGATACCCGGCTTTTCGCCGATACGCTGATGAAAACCTCCGACGAGGATTACTTTTCCGTAAGAGTATTCTCCTACACCGACAGCGAGAGGCAGACCTTCTGCCGTTGGTCAGAGTCGGACGGCGGCGACGGCGTGTTGATCGAGTATAATTTTGCCGAGAACAACGGTATAAGCGCCGGTGATACGGTATCGTTCAGAGTGCGTGACGAATACCGCGACTACACGGTAAGCGCTGTCATCTCGCGTCCCGAGACCCTCTCAGCGAAGGTCTCCGATAACGCGTGGGGTCTGAACTATGATTTCGGCTATATCTACGCCCCCGCCGTCCTGCTCGCCGAAGAGTTTGAGAAGGACTATCGCGATAACAAGGCACAGCTGGACGAGAAGTCCGACGAGCTTTCGGCGCAGAAAAATTCCGCGCAAAAGCTGCTGGATGAAAAAGAAGATCAGCTCATGCAGGCTAAAAAACTGCTGAGCGAAATGCGCGAGGAATATCTCAGCTCCTCAGTCGAAGCAGAGAGCGCGATCGAAGAGCTCAACAAAACGAAAGATGAGCTTCTCTCGTCCGAACAGGAGTTGGAAGAAAAAAAGGCCGAGCTCGCCGCCGCTTATGAAACGGCGGCTTCGACCGTTGAGGAGCTGAGCTCTAAGCTCGATCTGCTCACCCGCGCAAAAGAAGGTCTCGATGAGATCAACGCAGCCGAAAAAGAGCTGAAGTCCGCCGGGGACAGACTGCGCTCCGACAGCGTACAGCGACTTATCAGTCTGCTGTCCGATCTGCCTGACAGCGCAAAAATGTCAGAGCTGATCAGCGGCGCCGAGGAACTCTCGGACTACCTTGATCAGATGGATAAGATCGGCTTTCACTATGATCTATCCGCGCCGATCGGCTTTCTGGAAAAGACGCTTAATGACTTTGAGGCGCAGATGGATGCCGACTACGCGTATCTCAGTTCACAAAAGGTCGAAGCTATGATCGCATCGTCGGAGGCGTTCTCTCCCACCGATGCGGGCTACAGCGAGCTTAATGCTGTTCTCAGACGGTACAGCGCCGTGAGCGTCACTGACGCGGCGAGTCTCAAGTCGGCGTATCAGACGGCATTGTCCCGCCTGACCGCGCTGCGAGACCGGGCGCGTAGGCCGAGTATACGGCAGACTCTGGATCTGCTCAAAAGCATAGAGACCGACCGCTCCGCGAAAGAACTGCTGAACAGTGTCCTGAGCGCAGAAAACGAGCTGCGCGGTCTGTCGGAGGGCGCCTCCCTTGAACAGATGACAGCCAAAGACGTGAAGCAGCTGTACACTCAGGCGCTGGAACAAACAGACGAAGCGCTCGATACGCTGAGCAAGAGCAGAGGATCCGTCATCAAAGAGCTGAGCGCGAACGGTATCGGCGAGAGCGATCTGCCCGGAACGCTTACACAGTTGAGCGACGGTATCGCCTCCGCCCGGAGCGCTTACGCCGAACTTAAAGACGCAAGCGTGGAGTTAGACGAGGGCATAACCGATATCAAGGACGGGATCGCCGAGATAGACGATGGGATCAGCGAGATAGAAGGCAAGCTCAGCGACGGACAGTCACAGCTCAACTCCGTCGAAAATGAGATCGCCGGCGGTGAGAGCAAGCTCTCAGAGTCCGCAAAAGAAATGCGGGTCTTCACCGATTTGGAAGACGAGCTTGAACGCGCCTATAAAAAGCTCGGAGACAGCGAGGGCTACGACCGCCTTTGCAACCAATTTCTGTTGTATCTCGAAGATGACGCTGACGCTGACAGAGTTTTGGAGCAAGCTCGCGCTGCGCTGAGCGACTCCGCTGTAAAAAGCGGTTATACCTACCGACAATCACCCGTCAAAAAAAGGATCGACAACAACCTCAACCCTATGTCCGCCATGATGTCGATGCTGCCGGCTATCTTCTTCGGGATCGTGCTTATCGTCGTTTTTCTTTTCATGTCGATGATCATCAGGCAGAGCCGCAGAGACATCGGGATACTGATGGCTCTGGGTATCGGCAAGGCTTCTGTCCGCGGGATGTTCTGCGTTGTCGCCGCGGGCGTAGCGCTCGGCGGTATCATCCTCGGCAGCGGGATCGGACTTGCTGTTCGGGGATATGTCGGCGGCTATTTCGAGAGCTTCTTCCCACTGCCTGAATTCACCTATCTCCCGGATATCGGCGGATTTGCCGTCGGAGCACTCGCTACCTTCGGAGGGTGTGTAACGGCTACGCTGATAGGTACGGTAATGATCGAGCGCATAACGCCGAAAGAAGCGATGTCGCGCCCCGTACAGGCGGATATCAGCGTCCCCGCTTTCTTGAACCGCTTATTGAGCAAAGCCTCTCCGATGCTGAAATTCAACCTTACTTCTCTTTTTCGAAACAAGGGCAGATTTCTCTTTTCCACGATATGCGTCTCAACGTCCGTGATGATGATCTTCACCTCAGTCTCCTTCATCGCTTCAAAAAACCATGTGATACACCAAACCTTTGATGAAAGGATACGTTACGACTGTCAGATATTCTTCGAGAATGATCCATCGGACGATCTGCTCAGTGAGATAGAAGCGATAGAGGGCGTGAGCGAGGCCGAAAAGGTGCTGATATATGATATCGCTGTATCATCTGACAAAGGCTCTGAGCAAACGACCGTATATGCGATCGCTCCCGAAAACAGGATGATAGGTATCAACAGCATGAACGGTGAATCCCTCGCGCCGGAGCGCGGCACGATCATCGTCGATCGTCACCTCGCGGATGCGCTGGGAGGCGTCGAAGTCGGCGACAGCCTGACTGTCGCGTCAAACAGATTCACCGTCAGCGGTATGACCGACCAGTGCGTCAACCGCGCTCAGTATATCACGCAGGAAAACGTCTCCGGGACGGGCAAGCCTGAGCTGTACAGCGTGCTGTGCCGATTTGACGGCGAGCCGCGGCGTCGGCTGCTTGCCTTCCTGACGGAGCACGACGACTATCTGTATACCGTGTTCACCGAAGCTCTCTACAACATCAACCATCAGCTCTATGCAACCTATGATCTCGCTGCGTGGATCCTGATCGCTTTCGGAGTTCTGATCGGATTCATCATCGTCCTCAATACAGCTATCACCAATCTCCAGGACAACAAACGCGAGCTGTGCGTTCTCAGAACGTTAGGCTTTCAGCACACGGAGATATCACGCAGCAGGTTCACACAGTCGCTGCTGCAATTCATAACGGCTTGCGTGATCGGTTTGATCTCCGGCACATTCCTTGCACGATTCACTCTTCTGCGTATCAGCACGCCTACAGAAGAATTCGCCTATGCCTGCGGCGTCAAGGAAGCGCTGATCGTTTCACTGATCGTGTTCCTTTATATTCTGTTCAGTCACCTTGCTGCCATGCGCACTATGAAGAAGTGGAACCACGCCGAGGTCGTGAAGGATAAGGAATAGCCCGCAAAATCGCATAATACCCCGAAAGCTCCGCATAAAAGCGTTTTTGCGAATCGGCTCTCCGCAAAAAGTCGGTGCTGACCCGGATAAAACAGAACAAGAAAACGCTTTTGTTTGTTCAGCGTAGCTCGGATCATATACGGTATCATACGATTACACAATTTATACTATACAAGCGGCGTTTCTTGTGGTATAATGTAAAAATATAGATCATCAATAAGATTTGCTTTTACTTTTGTGCCGATTTGTTTGGAAACCGGGATTCGGGGAGCTGAAAGCGCTATGAAAAAAACTTGGGTCACTGTCGTCAATGTGATCATTATGATAGCAATGCTGACCTTTGTGGTTCTTTATTCTAACTTTGAAAACAAAAATACTACCCAAAGACAGATAAATGAAAATGCAAGTGCTATCGGTAGTGAATCGATTTTGTTCGTGGGTTCAAAACTCCGGCAGGTTAGGTGTTCGAGGGTTCAAAACTGTACGGCTTTTAAGCGAAAAAAATCTTTTTTGTACATAAAGCACATACCGTGTGAATAAATATCATTCAAGCAAAAAAAGCCCGATTCTATCG
>CACZAW010000067.1 GCA_902779225.1 uncultured Ruminococcus sp.
TCAGATTCAATGAAGGGCAATCACGCTATCAATACCACTGCTTCCAAGGGCTTCCTGCAGGGCTCCTCTGATACTGAGGTCAAAAAAGCGGCAGCCGGTCAGTCGACCGACTTCGGAACCAACGCAAAGGTGAATCAGCTGATCAATTATGCGGATAACCATGATAACCTGACCATGTTCGATAAGATCCTTGCCTCCAACGGCGCTTCCGGCTATAAGACCGGTAAGGACGGAATGGTTAGCAATTCCAATACTTCACTGGTTACGCAGAATAAGAACGCGGTCAATAACCCCAGCGCTCAGGTTCTTGCTCAGATGAAGCTCGGTCTGACCTCCGCGCTGACTACACAGGGCATACCGTTCACCGTAGCCGGTACAGAGTTCTGCCGTACCAAGTACGGCGATGCGAACTCCTACCGTTCTGCCGACGAGATCAATGCGATCGACTGGAACCGCGCCCAGAAGTATGCCGAGGTCGCGAACTACTACGCAGGTCTTGTCGCGATTCGCAAGGCGTATAAGGCGCTGACCGATAATACCGCCGATTCTATCACCAACATCAGCGGCTGCACCGCATGGCAGATCAACAACAGCGCCTCCGGTCAGTGGAGTAAGATGATCGTCGCTCTGAACAATACGGCTTCTGCGAAGTCCATCTCCATCTCCGGCAGCTGGAAGGTCATCGCCAACGGCACCAAGTCCGGTACCGTCGCGCTAGGCGACGCATCCGGCTCCTACAGTGTTCCCGCTTATTCGGGCGTTGTTCTGGTAGACGCCGCTTCCTACGGCAACTATCATCAGCCTGCTCTCGGCACCGCGACCGTTATCACCGAGCATTATACCCGCGATTCCGCGACCGGCACCTATACCAAGAAGCTGACCGAGACCGCGAAGTATAAGGAAGGTCAGACATGGCGTGCCTCCAAGAACATCAACATCATGTTCGACCATGATTATGACAAGACCGAATCTACCGCAGCCGGCAACGCCGCTTACGGTTCTGTTGTCGCCGGTACGACCACGACGGTCAAGTTCTATTATACAAGAAACATCAAGTCGGGCTATTTGACGATCAACTTCTATGACACAACCAACAACGCCAAGATCAAGACCCCGATGAAGTTCCGTATGCGTCAGGGCGATCCCTATGCGGTTCCCGCGACTAAGGTCATGGGTTATGAGGTCGATACCACACGCTATCCCGCGATGACGCGCGGCACATTCAACGCGGACAATCCGCAGACCTTCAACTTCTATTACAAGAAGCTGACCAATACCACTACCCGCGTACATTTCTATAAGACGGGTACCAAGTTCGCCAACGCGACTACGATCCTCTGCTATGCATATGACGACGCCGGCAACGAGCCTCTCGGCGCCTGGTCGACCCAGACAAAGGCTTCCGCCGGTATGAAGAACGATACCTCGATGGGCACCGGCTGGGTATACATCGACGTTCCCTCGACCTCCTGCTATGTCATGTTCCACTGGGAGACCATCGGTCAGATGCCCGGACAGGGTGAGCAGGGCTACAGCGTTTCCGGTGAAGCGTGGATCAAAGCCGGTATCGTTTCCTTTAATAATAAGATCGTTACCTCGCATATCGATCTCAAGACCGGTAAGCAGATCTCTGCCGACGTGACCAAGCAGTATACCAACGTCAGCTCGAACCAGACCTATACTACCGCAGCAATCACCAAGACAGGTTACAAGTCTATCGCTCCGGCGAACGCTTCCGGCTATTATGAGGCGGGCGTATCCAATGTCGTTTACCTCTATGAGGAAGAGCAGATACAGCCGACCGAACCGCCTACACAGCCCCCGACACAGCCGCCTACACAGCCCCCGACACAGCCGCCCACACCCAAGCCCGGCGAAGGCAAGCTGATGGGCGACGCGGATGACGACGATCAAGTCACTATCTACGATGCTACCCGCATCCAGCGCGTCCTGGTAAGTCTGGATAAACCCGGTCCTTATTATGATATCGTTGCAGACGTCGATCAGGACGGCAAGGTCACGGTACTTGACGCGACGGCGATCCAGAGATGGCTTGTCGGTCTGTCGATTGGCGATAAGGCAAAGATCAATGTCCGCATCCAGCCCGAGACCCCGACTCAGCCGACCAACCCGCCTGTCAATCCGACCGACGCTCCCCAGCCTCAAACTGACGCTCCCCAGCCTCCGACCGAGTACGTCGAACCGACCGAGTATGTCGAACCGACCGAGTACGATCCCGGTGAGAGCGTTACCATCTACTTTACCAATAATATGGGATGGAGCTTCGTCAATGCTTATGTATGGTCGGACGGCGAGACACCCGAATGGCCCGGCGATCCGATCTATTCGATCGATACCAACGATTACGGTCAGGGAATCTATGAAGTGACTGTCAGCAGCAATGCCAGCGTCATCTTCAACGGCGGCGATGAAGGTCAGACTGTCGATATCACTGTGGCAGAGCTGTCCCAGAACGCGGTTTACTGTGAGGAAGACACCGATATAGAAGGTCATTATCTCTATGGCGAGTGGACCTATGATCCCGACAGTCAGCATCATGGCGGCGGCGACTCCGGCAAGATGTATATGATCCCGTCAACCGAGTGGAAGTCTGACGGCGCGCGCTTTGCCGCTTACTTCTTCGGCGGCGGTGATCCGACTTGGAGCAATCTGAAATATGCCGGCGAGAACCTGTATTCTGTCGATATTCCCGACGGCTACACCAACATCATCTTTGTCCGTATGAACGGTGCGACCACTGAGAACAATTGGGATAACAAGTGGAACCAGACCGGTGATCTTTCGATCGAACCGGGCGGTACTTATACCGTCAACGGATGGGAGAATTAAACCATATCTGTTAATTTGAGCCCTGCTTCGGCAGGGCTCTTTTTCTGCTTATAAACAGGATTGTTGTTTTGCGCATCAATCATCCTCACAAAATGCTGTTCCGTTCATAAGATGTACTGTAGAATTCTCTACACTACAAAAAAGGAGAACTAAAATGGATCATAAACAAATCTTGGCGGAATACGGGATTCTGCCGTTGCCGAAGGATACGGTAGAGGCGATGGCGTATGTGCCGTTTCAGCCGTATTCGCCCGAGCTGTGTAAGCCGGCGTCCGGTTATGAAAAAGGTACGATCTTTCGTTCGCTGAACAAGCCGTTTTACGGCGGCGCCTGCGGAGGTGAACGGGATGACTGAACGCGATATGCTGCTGAAAAAGATCGGTACGCTGAAATTTGCGATCACCGATATCGACATCTTTCTCGATACCCATCCCGGCGATACGGAAATGCTATCGCTGCGCAATCAATATGAATCCGAGTTAAAGCCGCTTGTTGAGAAGTTTGAGAAGCAGTTCGGCGCGCTGACAAAGCGAGATAATCAGACAAATACATGGACATGGGTTAAGGATCCGTGGCCATGGGATATGGAGGCGTAAGGATGTTTGTATACGAAAAGCAGCTGCAATACCCGGTCAGGATCAAAAATCCAAATCCCGCCTTGGCGAAGATCATCGCCGATCAGTACGGCGGCCCCGACGGCGAGCTGGGCGCGTCGATGCGTTATCTCAGCCAGCGATTCTCGATGCCGCTGCCGGAGTTGAAGGCGACGCTGACTGATATCGGTACCGAAGAGCTGAACCACCTGGAGATGATCGGTGCGATCATCTATCAGCTGACACGCAACGTCAGTGAGGAAGAGCTCAAAAAAGCAGGTCTCGACGCGTATTTTGTCGCGCATACCACCGGCGTGTATCCCGCATCCGCCGCCGGCGTGCCGTGGAATGCGTTTTCGATCGCCGTGAAAGGCGACCCGATCACCGATCTGCATGAAAGCCTAGCCGCCGAGCAAAAGGCACGCACGACTTATGATAATATCCTGCGGTATTGCGACGATCCCGATGTGATCGATCCGATCCGCTTCCTGCGCGCAAGAGAGGTCGTGCATTATCAGCGGTTCGGCGAGAATCTGCGCCTGCTGACCGATAAGCTGGACAGCAAGAACTTTTATGCGTTCAATCCCGCCTTTGACAAGAAGTGCTTTAAAAAGAAATGAGCCGTTAATCAGATCGACCGGCAAAAGAGAACCCCTGCCCGAAACGGACAGGGGTTTGCTGTATGGTTATCAGTTTGTACCCATGAGGTTCTTTTCAGCTTTTTTGACGGCGAATTTGTTCACAATGAATGCCAGCACCGGAATGCCGATCCCGAGAACTGCTGTTGTGATCAAGGCGATGGTTGTAGCGATGCCGGAAAAGCTGTCGCTGTTGGGACCGCTCAACAGCGATGAAAGGGCGAGGGTGACCAACAAGATGATCTCAAACACAAGTCCGACGATAAAAGTGACGATATTGACCCATGTGAGCTTTCTGGAGATCTCGGTCTCGCTGTCCCATGTAAAATACGGCTTTCTTGAATTTTGCAAGAGCATGAAGTTGATCAGCGTGAGATTGAGCAGGAAGCTGATCAGTGCGCTGAATAAGAATACCCAGCATTGAGCGATCGGGACGACGCCCGCCGCTACACAGAAGACGCCGAGGATCAGGATATAAACGATGCTGCCGAGGGAACAGATCAGCAACGCGAAATTGCGTTTGCTTTTGTAATAATCGGCAAAATCAATCGGCAGGGCTTTCAGCATACCGAAATTGTCGCCCTCCCGCGAAAATGCGCTTGCCGCAAGAATGTTCAGTCCGCAGGCGAAGCATGAAGCGATAACGCCGACAATCAAAGCGCCGACCAGCGACACTCTCAGATCGAACGGATAGGTGACTTTATCCAAAATGCTGTTGTTGCCGAGTACCAGCGGCAAAACGACGAACAGCGGCCAGATAAAGCTCATGCCGAAGCCGTAGATCATATAGGCGGGATTTCTTCTGGTGCTTTTTGATTCGTATGACGTCAGCGCCTTGCGCGCGGAGGTCTTTTTCTTGCCGGTCAGCTCGTCCTTAGTGACCGCCTTTTTGTTGGTGCCGGTATTTTGCATCGTAAGCGCGGTGGAAAGATAGAAGAGCTTGACCGCAAGCATGGCGACCGAAACGACTGCCGCCGTGATGCAGATACTGATCAGCAGACCGACGATATCTCCGTTGAACATAAAGTTGCTCATAAAGGAGATATTCGGGAATCCGTTAGTGACCGAAGCCATCGTCGAAAAAACCGTCGCGGCGGCTTGTCCGGATTTGTCGCCGGTGAGTTGGTTGCTGACAAAAATATAGGCGACCGTCAGCGCCAGCGTGAACACGCCGCCGAGCACCATTGTAATATCGCGGTTCCTGATAAAGCCGAAGACTCTGAAAATGAGAACGACCAGGGTCGTAATGATCGCTAAGGTGGTGATCGGGATCAAAACGCTGGACAGCACCGTTCCGATGATGTACGCCGCATCGGCTCCGGCGCGGATCCCGAAGCCCAGACAGACGGAATTAACCAGAATCAGGCTGAGGATCAGCGGGAACCGTGAGGAAACCGCGAGCTTTGCGGTGACGATCTGTCCCGCAGAAAACGGCATAGGCATCAGAACGGGTAGATCGTCCGCTGTGTAAAGAACCGTTACGAGGTTTTTGACAGCCAGTATAAAGCTGATCAGCATCACGATCAGCATCAGCGTATCGGTGATGTTACGAAGCGGGATAATGGGAGCGATCAAGGGATAAAGGAAGTAGCAGCCGGTAAACAGCGCGCCGGTTAAAAGCAACAATCCGATATACATCAGGATCTTGATCGCTTTCGGCGATATCAGCGCGTTGCTGTCGCCGAGCGTGGTCTTTCCGTTGCATTTTTCCAGCACGGTGATCAGCCTGCGAACTTTATAGAAGCTCCCCGTTGATTGCTTATTCTTTGTCATTTTTTGAATCCTTCTTACACTTGAACCAGACAATGAAGAGTACTACCAACAGCGCTGCCATCGTACACCAAATGGTGATCCTGAGAGCGGGGATCTCGGGCATGATCTTTTGTTCAGACAGAATTCTGATGACTGCCTGAGCAATCATCAACAGACCGACGAGTATGGAGATGACAGAGTATGTCAGCTTGTAGGTTTTTTTCGCCTTTTCGGTAAAATTCGCCAAGCCTCTCTCTTCTCCCGCGGAAAGCTTTCCGGTTGCGATGAGTCTGAAGCCTGTGAAAATCATATAGACGCCTAAAATTGCGGAAATAATTGGAAATGCCATGTTGTCCCTCCTGATTAATCCTTTGTATCAGTCAGCTCGAGGAAGATGTTCTCGAGCGAAGCCTGCGATTTGTGTGTTTGCTTCAGGTTTTCCAGCGTGCCGCTGTAGATGAGCTCGCCGCTCTTGATGATGCAGATCTCATCACACAGCTTTTCGGCGACCTCCAAGACATGCGTCGAGAAGAAAACCGAATTGCCTTTATCGACATGCTCGCGCATCATCTTCTTGAGTTCGAACGCCGACTGCGGGTCGAGTCCCGTTAAGGGCTCGTCAAGGATCCAGACAGAGGGGTTGTGGATCAGCGCGCCCATGATCATGATCTTTTGCCGCATACCGTGGGAATACGACAGGATTGTTTTGTTCAGCGCGTCATAGATCCCGAACCGATTGGCGTAGGTTTCAATAAACTGCGCTCTGCCTTCTGTGGGGACGTCGTAGATATCCGCCATAAAGTTCAGATATTCCAGTCCGTTCAGCCGCAAAAAATGATCGGGGCTGTCGGATACATAGCCAAACTGCTGTTTCGCCTTTTTTGCGTCCTTGACGATATCGATCCCGTTGATCAGGATCGTGCCGCTTGTGGGCTTGTTGACGCCTGTGATCGCCTTGATCGTTGTTGATTTACCGGCGCCGTTGTGACCGATAAAGCCGGTGATCGCGCCGTCCTTTGCAGTGAACGAAATATCCTTTACGACGGTGTTATCGCCGTATTTTTGGGTAAAGTTCTGTACCTGAATCACTGCTGTCATCTCCTTTTTGTTTTTCAAATCAATGTTATCATAGCGCTGACGATATACATTAATATGTTATTATACAACAATTAATTATATTATGACGCATATGAGAAGTCAAGCGCGGGCAGGATGATTTTGCCGCGTTTCGTTCGGCTTGTATAACAATATTCGTTTGACAATGCCGACTGAATATACTAGAATGAAGTGGTGCGAATTGCAAAAAGACTGCGATAGGGGCAATATAAATGATCATAGATACCCATGTGCATATCGGAAAATGCATCGGCTTTGATATGAAGCCCTCCGAGGTGCTGTACTCGATGCAGGAATACGGGATCGATTTTTCTCTGGTATCCAACGGAGAAGCCGCCGAGTTCGACCATGTCGGCGTGCCGATCCCCGCAGAGCATCAAAAATCACAGAATCAGGTTTTTCGGGATACGCTGCGGTTTGCACGCGCGCATCCGGAGCAGATCGGCGCGGCGCCGTGGCTGAAGATACATTCCGAGCTGCCGGACGACGAATTCAAAGCGCTGCTGAAGGATAACCGCGATATCGTATATGCGTTCAAGCTCCATCCGTTCCATTCCCGCGTAGCGCCCGATGACGAACGTCTGGAACCGATCTATCGCCTTGCCGCGGAATACGGTCTGCCGATCGTATCCCATACCGGCGGCTGTGAGGAGGCGTCGTCGATCCGCTTGTATAACGCAGCAAAGAGGCATCCGGAGCTGGATTTCGTGATGGTGCATATGGATCTCGGCACCGATAACAGCCGGGCGATCGACTTGCTCGGCAGACTGCCGAACCTCTACGGCGACACGACATGGGTGTCGGTGGAAAGCACGCTGAAAGCGATCGGGCGATGGGGGAGCGAGAAGATCCTTTTCGGTTCGGACAATCCCATCGACGGCAAGGATACCTATCTGCACAACAAGACCGGCGACCGTTCGCTGTATCAGGCGTATTTCAATGAGTTCCGATCGATGGTCAGCGCCGAGGATTACGATAATATCATGTATAAAAACGCCGTCAGGCTGTTTCATATAGAAATAGAAAGGAAATAATATGTTCAGAGAGATCAGAGAAGAGGACAGAGCGGTCTATTATGACTTTGTTGACAAATTTTATCATTCCGACGCCGTCAACGCGCCTGTCCCGACAAAGAATTATGAGGTCACCTTCAACGAGATGCTGCGATCCGATGCGTATCTGAAGGGATATATGTTTGAGGAAGACGGCGTTCCCTGCGGCTTTGCACTGCTGTCAAAGACTTTTTCTCAGGAGGCGGGCGGTTTATCCGTCACCATCGAGGAGATATACCTGGAGCCTGCTTACCGCGGCAAGGGAATGGGAACCGGCTTCTTTGAATTCTTGAAGCGAGAGATCCCTGCGATGCGTTTTCGTATCGAGGTCGAGGATGATAATGAGGGCGCGAAGCGCCTGTATGAGCGCATGGGCTTTGAGCTGTTGCCGTATCTGCAAATGGTGATCGATAAACAGCGTCAGTCGTGATGGGGCTGATGTTCATAAT
>CACZAW010000068.1 GCA_902779225.1 uncultured Ruminococcus sp.
AGCGACTCCCAAGGTTTGAATCGTGAGGTTCAGGCGAGAAGAAGGGATAGCGAAATCATAGCCTGACGAACAGAAACCTGATACTAAGGCGCATTAAGCGGGTAAGATGGCACACGACATCGAAGCCCAAAAGGTAACCGTAACCTTAATGCGTAAATCAGGCAGGTAGACGAGGAAAGAGTATTGGTTTATCCCGTGAGGTCTCATAGGTGCCGAGGAGTAAGCAATATCGGAAACTCAGCATAGTAACAACGAACTGTGAGAAGTCAGCAGAGGTCATAGTACCGAAAAAACTTCGGGAAGGACAATCGCCGATTTTGGCTGAACAAGCATTTGATATCGTAATTTGGAGCGATTATGCCTTTTCGAGATTGTTCTTGGATAATTCAGCCGCGCCTGCAGATACGATGAGAAGAGGAATGAGAGCATCTGCCAGATTAGCAAGGTGCCTATGGGAGTTAAACAAGTCTGGAAAGATTAGAGTTTCAGATATTTACCGCCAAATGGCTTTTGGCAATCAAACAGATAAAGAATTTGCCGTAGGCGGTTCTTTGTGGAGAAAATATGTTACAACAAACAGAGTTCAAAATCTAGCGATACATAAAAGTGTTGTTAATGAGATTATTGAGCCCGGATATATCGATAGATTAATGCCGGAGCGCAGATTTGACCAAACTTTGTATTTCACAATGAGAGGGAATACTTAATTCAACTTGTTCTTTCTAAAATGATGCGTCAATTTCTCAAAAGCACTTATACATTGCGAATGAGCCTCGGCGAATGCGACGCGTTTGTCTGTTTTTTTCATTAGCTGTCAAACTTATGACAGAAGATATGGGCGACGCACCCGATTTCGCACTGTGTCGCATGAAAAGAAAATCGGGCACACCGACCGACCTCGCCGAATAAAGCCTTCACAGGCGGTTTGTCGCG
Source organism: uncultured Ruminococcus sp. (assembly GCA_902779225.1). GTDB lineage: Bacteria > Bacillota > Clostridia > Oscillospirales > Acutalibacteraceae > Ruminococcoides. The sequence continues at coordinate 934 of CACZAW010000068.1, forward strand.
GCTTGTGGGCATGAATAAAGGCTATGGTAACGAACGCATCGTTTTCCATAGCCTTTTTCTGGAAACAGGGTCAAGAAAACAAAAATAATCAGAAATAATCCCTTGTTGTAAACCCCCGGCAAAGTATAACTCGCCCGATTTCGCCCTGTGTCGCGTGAAAAGTAAAATCGGGCACACCCCCGATCTCGCCGAACAATCCCCACACAGCCGATTTGTCGCGGTTTGTGAGGCAAAAATGAAGGCTTTGGAAACAACTTGAATTGTTTCCAAAGCCTTTACTCTTGCAAATATTTCCTTAGCTTATTTAGAATAGATTTCAGTTTCTTTTGCGCGCCGTCTTCGGTCAAGCCAAGTAGCAAAGATGCTTGGCGGATCGACTTCTTTTCTTTGTTTTTCAGGCATTGAGGGCAGATACCATAACAGATTATTCTCCTCTTGTCCACAAACCTCCGTAAGAAAATGCGGAGGCTGACTTGGATAAATAGACTTTGTCTGTCGTCCTGCTGCTCTTTCAGGCAAAAATTGACCGCCGCGAGAAAACCCTCTCGCGGCGGTTGATTTTTTTCAGCTTTTCATTTCTAAAGTGACGTATTCGCTTTGCCGGCTGTACCTGTATGCTTTTCTGACTAATGTGTGACCGGACACCTGCACACATCATCAGATCATCGTCATGCCGAGCAAGATCAAATATACTATCCTAAATGATCGACGATCTCCGCTACATACATCTGGATATAAGTCGCATCGGTGATATCGACCTTGCCGTCGCCGTTGGCATCGGCGGCGAGGGCTTGGGCAGCGTTCAGTTCGATCAGTTCAGCGACCGCCATTTGCACGTAGGTCGCGTCTGTTACGTCAACCTTGCCGTCCTGGTTGACGTCGCCGATTATGTACGCGCTTTCCTTCGCTGTATACTCAACGTATACCGCCACTGTTTTATCGTCGGCGGTCACAAACTCGCCTGTGATCGTCTCTCCGTTGATAATCACGGTCGTATCTCCGCCGGGGAAGGTGTAGCCGGGCAAGCTCTTGAAGGTGAGCAGCGTTCTGTAGCGCTTGCCTGCCTCGAAGGTATCCTGCGGAGATTTCATATATTTATCATCGGTGACGTTATACCACCAGTCTGCCGCATTGACGGTATACTTGGTATCGTCTTCGGGAACAGGGCTCAGGTCACGGTGAGCACCGTTAACAGGCTCGGTGATCGAGGCGCTGACAGAATCGATCACCTCAACCCCGCCCTCGGCGTCCAGAATAGAATAATAGAGATATCCGGAGGTGTTGCCGGACTTTTGCGCCTTGACATCATTGATATAGAACTCGGTCTGATCGCCGAAATCAAAGCCTTCCTTGGGCGTGAATCTGACGTAGCAGCTATACTTTTCACCCGCCTTAAAGGTATCGTTATCATACATGGTATGGTTGGTCGAGCGCTCGATCCACCTGATCACTTTGCAGTCAAGGTAATCCTCATCTCCCACGACCGTATAGGAAGGGGTATTGCCGGCGATGGGAACGGTGACATTGACTTCGGCTTTATCGAGATACCATGTGCCGGTGGTTGTCAGCGTTGTGTAATAAACGTCCTGCTCATAGCGGGTCGCCTTCTTGCCGTTGATGGTGACGTCGGCGTCCTCGGAAAGGTGCTTGTTTTCCGACGCATCAACAAAACGGACAAAAACATTATAAGGGGAGTTCATGGCAAATTTGCTTTTCCCCTTGACCTCGTAATCAAGATCATTGGTCGTCCACTTCACGACCTGTGCAGTGTAGGACGCCCCATCGGGCACGGTCACCGAATAGACGGGGATCTCGCCCGCGTGCGGCTCGGTCACGGTGCAGGACGCAGCGTTGTATTCGCTCTCGAAGGTATAGTCGACATAGTAGAGACCGGCGCTGCGCTTGGCAAACTTGCCGTCGATACGGACGATCGTTGCCTTGCCGGCATCAGAGGCAAACTGATAGCCCTTCTTCGGGGTGAGCTGAACATAGACACGGTAGGTGATATCGTTCTGCACCTGATGATACTTATTGATCTTTTCGTCCTTCTTGCCATCCTTCATGATCCACCACGAAGTGACGGCAGCTTCATACTTGTCCGGTGCGCCGGAGATAACGGTCGTCGGGAAGGAGCTGCCCACGCTGAGCGGGCTGGCAAAATCGGCTTTCGCAAAATAGACCAGTTTGGTCTCGGAGGTATCAAAGTATACCCTGCATTCCTTGCTATAGATGCCGTCTACGACAGCGGGGACTTGGTTGCCGTTCACCCTGATCGTTGCGTCGTAGGCGAACTCATAGCCGCTGTCCGGGGTGAATTTGAGGATGGCAACATACTGTCTGTTCGCCTCGAACTTGCTCACGATCTCCCAGGTTTCAACGTCTCTCCACTGGATCTCGGACTTGAAGTGCGCACCCTGAGAGACGGTCGCGGTGCTCGCCATGATACCCGGCTTGGGCTGCGCCACATTGACGCTGATGGAGGTGATAACGTCGCCGTAGGTAAAGGAGAAGCCGCCTTCGTGCTTGACGTTATAGGTTTTGTTGCCCTTGTAGGTTTCGGTGTAGGAAAGCTTGACAGTATAGCTTTCGCCGACGGTGAACGCCCACTCATGGTTGCGCTGCAGGGTGAGCAGATCCACGAGATCAATATAATACTGCTTTGTCGAACGGTCAAAGTAAACGGGCATATCCTGACCGTAGATGCGGTCATTGCCGCCCTTATCGGTCAGGGTGACAAGAGCGGTCATACTGTTGGGACCGTAACCGAAGCCGTCGTCTTCAACAGACTCGTCCATATAGCTGACGACCGGGAAATAGAGATCGTCGGAATCGAGGTTGAGCCTGCAGCTGTCCTCCATGTTCCATGTGCCGATCGTGTTGTTGTTGGGAACAAATGTATCGTCGCGGTAGTGCTCGATGTTCTCCGTGGGCGTGTTGGGCAGATCGGAGAACTCGTAATATCCCTTCTTGGGATTGACGGCGAAGAACTGATAGCCGGTCATGCGGAAGGGATCGGGGATATCGTCGATCGAAACGTGGATTGGTGTGCTGCTGTTATAGGCATAGTAGTTGGCGTTCCGGTTCAGAGTCTTGCGGTCAAAGTTGACACCGAGCACGCCGGGCTTGTAGCTACCCCACGAGACCTTCTGATAATTCGTTGCAAGGAAGGTATCGTTCTGATCCATCTCAAATACTGCCGCATTGATCACGACAGATTGGGAGGTAAACAGGTCGGCTTTGGGGATATAAGCGGCATTCGCCTTGGACGAGCCGATAAACTCGCCGTCGTTGATGACCACGCTTGCCTCGCCGGACTGCGCCTCTATCTCAAGCGCACCGTTGCGGTACCATACCCAGTCGTTACCGGTGGCGTGATAGCCCCTGTAGCCTCGACCCTCGAAGGATCCGCTGTTGACGGTCAGGGAGCCGCCGTTGACGGTCAGAGAGGAACCGTGGACGGTGTAATAGTTCCTGAACCCTGTCTCGGGATCATTGATGCTGTAGGTACCGGTGGGGTTGATGCGGTAGTAGCCGCCGTTGACGGTCAGAGAACCGCCGTTGACCTCAAAGATATCACGGTTATCAATGGCATCACACTTGTAGAGCACGGTGCCACCATAGCGGACGGTGGAGTAGTTGCCTTTTTTGTTCATGCCGATGACGTTCAGCTCCGCACCGACAGGGATGTTGAAGAGGGTCTCTCTGTTCCACTGATAGATAGTATCCTCCGCCTGACCGTAGTGATTATAGATAACGACATAGTCGTTGATCAGGTCGATGGTGTGGCCGTTGAGGACGAGGATCTTCTGACCCTTTCCCACGTTGACCCAATAGCGGATGAAGTTATCATCGGAGTGGTTGCCCTGAATACCGAGATAACCGGTGATGTCGGCGGTCAGCGTGATGATGCTGATGCTGTCGGTATTGTCGCGCTCGAGCTCAGCCTTGAGCGAGTCGGCAGTGCTGACGGAGCGGATCACATACGGTGCGCCGGTCAGATCGGAATAGTCGGCAATAAAGCCGAGCTCGCCGAGAGCAGCGGCGCCGGTGTCAGCCGTGTCAGCCTCAGCCGCCAGCGCCGTCATCGGGAGCACCGAGAACAGCAGCGCAGCCGCCAAGAGAACGCAAAGAATGGATTTGAATCGCTTCATGTTGAACCTCCTAAAAGCTGCGGAACCGCAAAAGGACACAGAACCGCATTTTTTTTAATTATATCATGTTATCTAATGGCTGAAATCACCAATTTGTATGAATTTTACGTATTTTTTCTATTAAAAAACCACCGACAAATGACCCGACCCCCGAAAGTTAGACCAGGAATCTAATTTTCGGAGGTCGGGTAACAACCGGTGGTTTGCGGCGCATCTTTTCCGTTACTGTTTTCAATCAAACGCTCCTTTTACAATGTCAAGCTTACCGTCACTCCCGGATCGCAGGTCACCGTCATCTTGCCGCCGGCGTTCTCAACGCTGCGGCGCAGATTCAGCAGCCCTCCCTGCTCCGTGATCGGCTCCCGTGGCGCTCTGCCGTTGGTGCTCAGCTTTACTTTCATGCAGTCCTTCCCGGTGTCGATCGCAAGGAAAATGTTGTCACCGTCCGAATGTTTCACGGCGTTCGCGGCGCACTCACGGATCGCTCTGCCGATCAGCTCGCAGGCGGTTCCGTCCGTCGGAACATCGCCGGTGATGTATACGGTCACACCCAGCGTCCGGGCTGCGTCCATAGCGACCTCGATGCAGTTCTTGCCGCTTCTGTCCCGCTCCTCGCCCTCGTGTATCAACAGCAGATGCACATAGCGCTGTGCCTGTATCAGCTTTTCTTCATCCGTTTCGGCAGGATGCTCCTGATAGTTCCTGCCAATGATGAGCAAATGCCCCATTTCGTCGTGCACGGTCACCCTCGCCTTGAGGATCTCTTCGTTCACGGAGAGCGCCGCCGTCTGCGTGTCGAAAACCTTCATGCGCTGCTGAAGCTCCATCAGCTTTTTATTCTTCGCCTTTAGCTCGGCGGTGATCTGATACCGCTCACTGACGTCATAGGCGCTGAGCTGGAGAAACGGTGCGCCGTCCACGGTGATCGCTTCCTCGCGGAACAGCATGGTTCTCCCGTCGGGGAGCGTGACGATCCGCGCCTGATCCTGCACCTCTCCCCTCTCCTCGAGCGCGTGACGGAATGCACCGGCGTCGAGGAGCGAGCGGCCGCAGAGTGCTGTGCAAAGCTCTTCCATCTGCTGATTTTTCAGTACGACAACGCCGTCCTCGCGGGCAAAGCACAGCCCCGCAGGGAGCTTGTCTACGGTCTCTTTGATCGCGCTGCGTGATAAATGCGTCCTGCGATACCGATCATCCCGATACAAGCTCAGGCAGCACACAGCCGCCATCAGCAGATCCACAATGAATACGATGATCCAAGGCGCATCATAAATCAGCTCCACCGCAGCGATATAGCTGCGCGGGCGGGTCACATAATCCTTGTTGAAGCTGCCGTCCAGCAGCACGAAAAGCCAGAACGCACCGACAAACGATTGCAGGATCGCCAAAAACCGGTAGGCAATCGCATGACGGTGTAAAAAGGCATTTACGCAAAAGCAGATTTGTCCGATCACGATGAAAAGCGCGAACAGCCGCAGAACGACGCCGAAGCCGTACACGATCTCAGAGAAGGTGCTCATGCCGCGCCTCCTTCCCCAACGGTTACGCTGAAATACCACAGACCGTCGCCTTGTTCCATTCGGACATGCTCCGGCATTGCAGGCGGCTCGGGACAGTCGGCAATCATCCGCAAACGCCTGTCCTTCACAGAAGCCTGTATGATGTCGGCGGAATCGAGCAGCCGCTGCGCGATCTCATAAAAGGCGGTGAACAGCATCAATGCGCCGTCGCGGCTGATCGAACCTTCATCGTTTACGGACACGACCGCTTTCACCCCACAGTATTGCAGATAGACAGAGGCTTCATCAAAAGCCATTCCCAGCTCCTTCATGGGGATCGATTCCTCGCCCTCATTCGTCAGCAGCAGATTTGTTCCGCGCTTGATGTAGGCGTTGAGGAAATTCAGCCGCGCTGCCTGACGTTGGAACTCCGGTGTGCCGGGACGCATCTCATCCAGCAGCCGCAGCGCCGCACGGTGATAGGGCAGCATCCTGTCGTCGATCCGTGAATAGACAAGGCTGCGCGCATCAACTGCCGCCTGTCTTGCTTTCAGCTCATTCTCAGCCTGAATCAGGTCGTTTTCGGACGCGATCAGCCCGTTTGCCTCCGTGAGGCGGTCGTTCATGTGGTGCAGCTCGCTCTCGTCATCCGTGTAAAAGGCATAGCCCGCGGTGATGGGCTTGCCGGTCAGCTTAGTGTTCTCGTCGAGATACAGCGGGGCGTTCAGCGCCTTCCTCAGTTGGTCGGTGCTCGCATCCAACGCCTTAGCGGAGCGGTAAGCAACGGTATAGTCCGCATGGGTGATGATCGCCGGGAACCGCATCTGCGCAAAAAAGCCGCTGTAATTCTCGTTATAAAGGATCAGGCGGTTGCGCACACAGCTCTCAAAAATGCCGATCATGCCGAAGGACACGATCTCGGGAGCTGTGAACATCGACGGCAGACGCAGCCAGTTGAGCGTTTTGTCCGTCAGCACCAGCGCCAATATCGCCGACAGATAGAGGAATGGAAGCAAGACGCGCCCGAAGCTGTGGTGCCTGCGGTTCGCACGCACTAGCAGGATCATCCCGGCGATTATTGCGGCGCCGAAATAAATGTAATACACATAGAACAGTATATTATTGAAATAGGAAGCGTTCGCGCCGGTCATCACGGTATCGCCGTTCGGACGGAACGCGAGATAATGCAGGTCGTTGGTGAGGAACAGCACGATCATCACACCGGCGGGAATGAGCAGCATTCGCTCATCAAAGCGGCGCTGACGGTTCTTGCCCTCGATGCGGATACAGGTCATCAGGAACAGTGTCGGCAGCAATATCATCGGAACATAGTAGAGATACCATGTATAACGGATGACAGTCAGGTCTTCGGTACCGATCAGGCGGTATTTGGCGCTGCGCAGCACCAGCATCGCGACTGCGCACCACGACGCCGCGATCATATAGGAGCGGGCGCGGCTCGGCAGCAGCCTAAGCCTCACCGACTGCATCCAGAATACGATCAGGAACAGATACAGCAGCAGATTGACACAAAACAGCAACGTGGAAAAAGCCGGAGCGATCATATGCCACTCCGCTCCGGCATTATACTCCTTGGTGATCAGCTTTGCCGCGGCGTTGGCAAAGCCCGCGATCAGGATGATCAGCATATATAGGATCGGTGCGATACGCGTCTTCTTCATGGCTCCTCCTGTCCGGTGCGCAGCTCGTCGCTGACTACGATATTGAGCGACACGGCGTTCGCCACCAGCTCCAAACGGTTCTTGAAGCCGGTCTTGTTCAGCAGGTGCTGGATATGGG
>CACZAW010000069.1 GCA_902779225.1 uncultured Ruminococcus sp.
AGGTGAAAGCAATGTTGATTCTGCGCGAACTACGCGAGGAAAAAGGACTCAGTATGCGTCAACTCGCGACTGAATTGGAAATCGCATACAACGTCTACAGGAGCTATGAGGTCGGCGATCGGGAACCCGATATTGAAACACTGATCAAAATGGCGGATTTCTTCGAGTGTACGGTTGACCTACTGATCGGAAGAAAGAGCAAGCCGCCCGCGCTGTCGCTCAAGCCGAAACAGTACGAGAACACAAGCGTCTTTGCGGTGCAGTCTGTTCGCATGAGAAAGGTGATTGAGACGGTCACTCCGCTTGGCTTAGGTCATCCCGGAGACCCCGCGAGAGATATCGTCCAATATTGGGATCTCGAAGGCAATCTGCTGGGCGAGATCGAAAAGAATAAATGACCATGAACAATAATACTTTAACCGTCAGCCCCTGCGCCCATTGCGGCGGTCAGGCAAAAGTTGAAAGAAACGAACACCGCCGCACCGTTTCGTCGTTTCGCGTCGTCTGCATGAAATGCGGTATCCAGACCCGCCACTATGCTTCATATATTGAAGCGGTCAAGGCATGGAACGCTCGCCCGGATGACGTGCTGCCCGACGGACTGAAAGCGGTATACGACCATAACAGAAAAGGAGAGATGAAACCATGAACACAAAGAAACAGCTCCGAGCCGAGCTCGAAAAGGCTCAGAATCAGATCAAGGCTCTGAACGGCGAGATCAAGACGCTCAAAGATCAGCGCACCGCGCTTGTCAATGACAAGACGGCGCCGGCGGGAGACTTGAACGATATGGCGGTAAACGTCTATAAGAAACTGGCTGATAACATCACCAAATCGCTGGACAAGAAAAACATCATCAACATGAACGAAACCGAGCGCGACAATCTGTACTTTATGTTCGAACGATTCATGCAGATGTCCGAGCGCGTCCCCGCAAAGGCGCGGCAGTCTGCAGCGGAACATACTTTGAAGATCCTCGGGATCATCAAATAATCACAATCAAATACCTCCGGCGTTAGGCGAGCGCGCTGTCTGTCATTGTCGGCGGACGTTGTGCACCCGCCGGCGTTAACCTCATGAATTGATAATCTCCTTATAAAGATATTGTTTCTTTGCCTTTTCCTGACATACCTATACATACAGTAAGCGGATGGGCAGCGCGTTCACTTAACGCCGGAGCCAAAACCACAAAACGGAGGTGGTACCATGCCGACAACCGTGACGGCAAATATCAATTATTATCGAACCTTGATCGGCGTTGAGAGAATCTTTATTCTTACAGGTCCTAACCGTGGCGGAAAGACCATATTGGAACAGGCGCTCGGGATCTCCCGCGTAACGTTCCGCCGGAGGTGTGATACCGAGAATCTGACGGTATCGGATCTCAGGATCATCGCCGACAAGCTGCATATCAAAGTCATCGATCTGATGAAAGGAGTATAAGCCCATGAACAACGACAACAATCGGCGTGAAGCCGAATCCGAAGAATACACCCCGAACCCCGCTAAGCTGATCCCGCCGTTTCTGGTCGGCATCGCGGCGACGATGGCGGGAGATACGGCGCTGTTTTATAAGCAGATCGCCCCTGCGCTGCTGTTCTATGTGATCGTCGCGATCTGCATCGTGTGGATCATCAGAGCCGAGATGAAGAAGGAGCGCGCCGATTATCACATGTGGCGGAGTGTCAGCAAAGCGCTGAATAAGATCGACGGATTTGAGGACAGGCTCAATAAGTTTGAAACAGATCTCAGCTTGAAAGCGGACAAGCCTGCCCGGAGCAACATTCGCCCCGGATCGCGCCAAAGCGATCGCTACAAGAAAATGACGGGAGGTGCGACCGGTGACAATAGGAGAGAGGATCAAAGAGATTCGGCTGTATAAAAAGTTTATGACGCGCGAGGAGCTCGCCCAATCTTTGAATTGCAGTCAAAGCACTATTTACGAGTGGGAGAAAGACAATGCGTTACCACAGTTGCTTACTTTTCTCAAACTACTGAACGTGTTCCGCATCTCTTGTGAAGAATTCATGAAAGGAGTTGAGATCGAATGATCCAGCAGTACATCCTGCCCGCGATCGGCGGCGCCGTTATTCTGTTACTGCTCTTCGGTTTTATCCGGAGAAACGTCAAAGATTTTATTTCAGTGCTGTTTGACCAGCCGGAGGAAACCACTGAGGAAGAATACGACATGAAAGGAGAAAACCATGAGTAAAAAAGAAAAAACCGCCGGGAGCGGCAACTCCACAGCGGCAAAGAAAAAATCTTCTAAATCTATTATAGCCGAGCCGATCAACATTGTCAATATACTGACAAATAATATCAATTTATGCTACGAGGATATAAAAAACTATACAGCTTCTGAACTTGGAGCGACGAAGTTGTTTTGTTGTTTGTTTCGTCCTTATGTGAGGTGTGTCTATTTAAATAACACTGTTTCAAGATTTGAAATATCGCTTGACGGTGTTACATGGATGCACGAGGAATACAACGGAAGGCTTACCGTAGATGCACTACTGATTTGGTTTGTTGCTAAGGTTCAAACATTAATACCGTCATCTCCCCAACTACCAAGAAGAGAATGGACAGACGAGATGAAGAAACTGGAGAAGACCGATTCAGTATATCGAAAATACTATAGGTCTCTAAATGGTCCCGTCAATAGATCAAGGTTCATTAGAACGCTAAAGATATTTGTCAAGGAGGAAAAACAATGAGCATCAAAATCAACGGTTTTGAAATCGAAAATGTCAAGCGTGTCAAGGCAGTCGCCTATGAGCCGTCGCAATCGGGCTTGACAATCATCGGAGGGAAGAACGGTCAGGGTAAGACCTCTGTGCTGGATTCCATCGCATGGGCGCTCGGCGGCGGCAGATTCGCGCCGTCTCAGCCGCAGCGCGACGGTTCGACGATCCCTCCTCATTTATGCGTGAAGCTAAGCAACGGCATCATCGTTGAGCGCAAAGGCAAGAACAGCGACCTGAGGGTCATCGATCCGAGCGGGAACAAAGCCGGTCAGGCACTGCTTGACAGCTTCATTGATCAGCTCGCTTTGAACCTTCCGCGGTTCATGAACGCCAATAATAAAGAGAAAGCCGATACTCTGTTGAAAATCATCGGCGTCGGCGACGAGCTGTACAAGCTCGAGGACGAGGAACAGCGCCTCTATAATGAGCGTCATGCCATCGGTCAGATCGCCGATCGTAAGAAGAAGTATGCCGAGGAGATGGAAGAGTACCCCGGAGTACCCGACGAGCCTGTCTCAGCCGCAGAGCTGATCAGACAACAGCAGGAGATCCTCGTCCGCAACGGAGAGAATGAGCGCATCCGCCGTCAGCGTGCGCAGATCGAAAACGAGTATATCAACGCGCGTGAGGCTTTGCAGCGGGCACAGCTTGCTTTTGAAGAAGCACAGCACCGATATGACACTTCGGTTAAGTCGGCAGAGGAGTTGATCGACGAGAGCACCGAGGAGCTCGAGCATAACATCCGCGACATCGAAACGCTGAACGTAAAGATCCGCGCCAATCTCGAAAAGAGCAAGGCAGAGGATGAAGCAAAACAGTATACCGATCAGTATGACGAGCTTACCGTCAAGATCACGGAGGTACGAGACCGGCGCATGGCGCTTCTCGATAACGCCGATCTGCCGCTCGAGGGCTTATCTGTCGAGGACAAGGAACTGACCTACAAGGGCTACAAGTGGGATAATATGAGCGGCTCCGAGCAGCTCAAGGTCGCCACCGCTATTGTCCGAAAGCTCAATCCAAACTGTGGCTTTGTCCTGATGGACAAGCTCGAGCAGATGGATCTTGATACATTGAACGAATTCAACAACTGGCTGAAAGAAGAAGGGCTCCAAGTCATTGCGACCCGCGTTTCAACCGGCGACGAATGCAGTCTGATCATCACCGACGGTTATGCCGCCGCGTCCGGTGATCCCGTTTCAGCTGAATCCGAGGCGGCACCCAAGACATGGGAGAAAGGAAAATTCTGATGAATATATCAAAAGGCAAAATCAACCGGGCAAAGAAGGTCGTGATCTACGGCCCCGAGGGCATCGGCAAAAGTACTTTCGCTTCTCGATTCCCGGATCCGCTGTTCTGCGATACCGAGGGAAGCACCTATGATCTGGACGTAGATCGTCTGGATCGCCCCGACAGTGCTCAGATGCTCTATGAGTGCATTGATCTGGTGAAGAATCACCCCGATATCTGTTCCACCTTCGTCCTCGATACCGCTGACTGGGCTGAAAAACTGCTCAGCAAGGCAGTGTGTGCCCGTTCAAAAAAGCAGGGTATTGAAGATTTCGGATACGGTAAGGGCTATACCTATCTGATGGAGGAGTTCGGCAAGCTGTTGAATATGCTGGAGGATCTCGTTGAGATCGGGATCAACGTCGTAGTCACGGCTCATGCGGAACTCAAAAAGTTTGAACAGCCCGATGAAGCCGGTGCATATGATCGATGGAGCCTAAAGCTGACAAAGCAGGATTCTCCACTGCTTAAAGAGTGGGCGGACGCGGTGCTGTTCATTAATTACAAAACCTATGTTGAAAAGACCGACAACAATAAGCACAAAGTTTCGGGAGGTAAGCGTGTCATGTACACCGCGCATCATCCGTGCTGGGACGCTAAGAATCGCTGGGGGCTGCCCGACGAATGTGACTTCGATTACAGCGTGATCGCACCGTTCATCCCGGTTAAGAGCTCCTCTGTCGCTCCTTCGGCGCCTTCGACAAACACCGCGCCTGTCGACGCGATCATTGACGCCGAACAGCCTCAGACCGCGCCGACGTCAAGGGAATATACCGATGATCTGACCGGCGTTCCAAAGTCGCTCGCTTCTCTGATGCGTGAGAACAATGTCACGGTCGAGGACATCCAGGTCGTCGTATCCCAACAGGGATATTACCCGAGAAGCACGCCCATCACGGCTTATGACCCCGACTTTATCGAAGGATGCCTCGTCGGAGCATGGCCGCAGGTGCTCAACAAGATCATGAGCAATAAAGATTTACCGTTTGAGGGGCTGTCCAAATCTTGATTTGGCGAACAGCCCCCACGCAAGGCTCTCCCAAGAAGCGGAGCATACCTGCGAACGCTGATTGGTTGAGAGCTACTGCGAAAACATTATTACGAAAGGAAAATTAAAATGGCAAACAACAATGTAAACGATGTCGCAATGACATGGGATGACGAAATACAGAACGATGGGGAAGGCTTCCGCGTTCTCCCAGAGGGTGAGTATGATTTCACCGTAACCGACTTTACACGCGGCCGCTTTGAGGGCAGCGCAAAAATGTCAGCGTGTCCGAAGGCTGAGCTGACAATCACGCTTCATGATCCTGACGGCGACGTTACCGTCACGGAAAATCTCTTCTTGAACAGAAAAGCAGAATGGAAACTCTGCCAGTTCTTTACCGCGATCGGACACCGAAAGCACGGAGAAACCCTGCGAATGAATTGGAACGCCGTCAAAGGCGCAAAGGGTCGCTGTAAGGTTGGCGTCCGTACATGGACGGGAAACGACGGCAAGGAGCGCGAAGGCAATGAGATCAGCGCCTTCCTCGAGCCGACGGAGACCGCTGCGCCTCCTCAGGGCGACGCCGCCTACACACAGGAACCGCTGACATCCGTAACTCAGCCGCGTAAGTGGACAGGCGGGCAGTTCTGATGGAACTTAGACCGTACCAGGTCGAGGCACGCGATAAGGTGAAGAAGGAATGGCGGGATGGGAAGCACAAAACGCTTCTCGTCCTGCCGACAGGTACCGGAAAGACCATCGTTTTCGCGTCCGTCACACAGGATTGTGTCGCGGCCGGCGCACGGGTGCTGATCCTTGCTCACCGCGGCGAACTTCTCGATCAGGCATCCGATAAGATATTCAAAACGACAGGACTGCGCTGCGCGGTCGAAAAGGCTGAACAAAGCTGTCTGGATTCATGGTACCGCGTCGTCGTCGGATCCGTCCAGACGCTCATGCGCGACAAGCGTCTCGCGCAGTTCCCGTCCGATTATTTCGAGTATATCATCATCGACGAGGCACATCATGCCTTATCCGACAGCTACTTGAAGATCCTCGATCATTTTAAAGACGCGAAGGTGCTTGGCGTCACAGCGACCCCCGATCGCGGAGATATGAAGAATCTCGGCACCGTCTTTGAATCACTCGCATACGAATACACACTTCCGCAGGCGATTAAGGACGGCTACCTGTCGCCGATTAAGGCGGTCACGATCCCGCTCGACCTCGATCTCAGCGGCGTGTCGACGCAGGCGGGCGACTTTAAAGCCTCCGACATCGACACCGCGCTTGACCCATATCTGTATCAGATCGCCGATGAAATGACGAATTACTGCGAGAATCGCAAGACGGTGGTATTCCTTCCGCTGATCAGGACGTCGCAGAAATTCACCGAGATTTTGAACAGCAAAGGATTTTCCGCTGCCGAGGTCAACGGCAACAGCGCCGACAGGGAAGAAGTGCTCGCTGATTTCGCTGCCGGCAAATACAACGTGCTGTGCAACTCTATGTTATTAACCGAAGGATGGGACTGTCCTGCGGTCGACTGCATCATCGTGCTGAGACCGACAAAGGTCCGATCGCTGTACTGTCAGATGGTCGGACGCGGCACCCGTCTCAGCGAGGGAAAAGACCACCTTCTACTGCTCGATTTTCTTTGGCACACCGAACGGCATGAACTGTGCCGCCCCGCTTGTCTGATCTGCTCCTCTGATGAGGTATCGAAGAAGATGACCGAGAATCTTGCCGAAAGCGCCGGTACCGCTGTCGACATCGAAGCAGCCGCCGAATCCGCGGAGAAAGACGTCGTCGCCGAGCGTGAAGAAGCACTCGCCAAGCAGCTTGCCGAGATGAAGCACCGCAAGCGTAAACTGGTTGATCCGCTTCAATTCGAGATGTCGATCTGCGCCGAAGATCTGTCCGGCTATGTGCCCGCCTTCGGATGGGAGATGGGACCGCCGACCGATCAGCAGCGGGCGACCCTTGAGCATTACGGCATTTTCCCCGACGAGATTGACAATGCCGGCAAGGCTAAGCTTCTGCTCGATCGACTGAGCAAGCGCCGGGAGAACGGATTGACGACCCCAAAGCAGATACGATTTCTCGAAAGCAGAGGTTTTCAGCATGTCGGAACATGGATGTTTGAACAGGCGCGTCGTCTGATCGACCGCATCGCCGCCAATCAGTGGCGGGTACCGCGCACAATCGACCCATCAACTTATATTCCTGCACCGCCGGAGGTGAGCATATTTGACGGACAATAAGTATATTTTGGAACAAATCAAATATATCGACCCTGCTTTGCTCGATTATCAGGACTGGGTCAACGTAGGCATGGCGCTAAAGCATGAAGGTTTTTCATGCGACGTGTGGGACAGTTGGTCACGCTCCGATCAAAAGCGCTATCATCCCGGAGACTGTGAGAAGAAATGGGCAACCTTCAACGGCAGCGGAACCCCTGTCACGGGCGGCACCATCTATCAGCTCGCGGTCGAGGGCGGTTATTCGCCGTCGAAGAGCCGCGACGAGGCAATGGACTGGGATGACGAGATCGCCCGCGATCCGCTGAGAGTACTTGAAGGGGTAGAGGTAGAGCAGTTTGAACTGCCGCGGCACTGGTCGCCGAAGGAGCAGATCATCGACTATCTCAAAGCGCTGTTCAACTCCGATGAATATGTCGGTTACGTCACAGAATCCTGGAAGAATGAGGACGGCAAGCCGCTGCCGAAGAAGGGCAGTGTCGACCGCACAGCCGGTGAACTGCTCAGTGAACTTTACAATCTGCCTGATGACGATATCGGCGCGGTGTTTGGCGACTATGACCCCGACGCCGGCGCATGGATCCGTTTCAATCCGCTTGACGGTAAGGGCGTCAAAAATGATAATGTCACCGATTACCGCTATGCTTTGGTAGAATCCGACAGCACCGATCTGAGCACGCAGAATACGATCATCCGAGAACTGGAGCTCCCTGTCGTGGCGCTGGTATACAGCGGCGGCAAGAGTATTCACGCCATCGTAAAGGTCGAGGCTTCCAACGCGGATGAATACCGCAAGCGCGTGCAGTATCTCTATAACGTCTGCAAAAAGAACGGGCTCGAGGTCGATAAGCAGAACAAGAACCCGTCCCGATTATCCCGTATGCCCGGCGCGATCCGCCGCGATAAAAAGCAGTATCTTCTTGATACCAACATCGGCAAAGAGAGCTGGGCAGAGTGGGAGGAATGGATCGAGAGTATCAACGATGATCTCCCCGATCCCGAGAGCCTCGCCGACACCTTCGACAATCTGCCCGACCTCGCGCCGCCGCTGATCGACGGCATCCTCCGACAGGGACACAAGATGCTGATCGCGGGACCGTCAAAGGCGGGTAAGTCATTCTCGTTGATCGAGTTGACGATCGCAATCGCCGAGGGGCGCGACTGGTACGGCTATCCCTGCACGATGGGCAGGGTGTTATATGTCAACCTCGAGCTGGACAAGCCGTCCTGTCTGCACCGTTTTGCCGACGTCTACAAGGCACATCACTGGGATCCCAATCATCTGAAGAACATCGATATCTGGAATCTGCGCGGTAAGGCAACGCCGATGGATAAGCTCGCGCCGAAGCTGATCCGCCGCGCGATGAAGAAAGGCTATATCGCCGTCATCATCGACCCGATCTATAAGGTGCTCACGGGCGACGAGAACAGCGCCGAGCATATGTCGAAATTCTGCAACGAGTTTGACAAGATCTGCGCGGAGCTCGGGTGCGCCGTCATCTATTGTCACCATCATAGTAAAGGCGCCCAGGGCGGCAAGAAGTCGATGGATCGTGCGTCAGGCTCCGGTGTATTCGCCCGTGATCCGGACGCGGTGCTCGATCTGATCGATCTGGAGATCACCGACAGTATCCGCCAGACGTATGAGAATAAGCGCGAATGTGCCGTCTACATCGACTATATGCACCGCTTTTTCAATCAGGAACAGTACAGCGAACTGGTCAGCCTGGACGACGAGCAAAGCGCCGCAAAGATGCGTGATATCATCGCCAAATGCTTGCCTGATAAGTCTCTTAAGAACGCAAGGCAGGCAGCTGATCAGAACCGTCAAAAGATAGACAAGCTATCCGCATGGCGTATCGACATGACGCTGCGCGAGTTCCCGAAGCCGAGCCCGTTGAACCTCTGGTTCGATTACCCGATCCATCGGCTGGATCGCGAGGGAATTCTCACAGACGCACAGAGCGACGACACCCGCCCCGGGCAAAACTACCGTAAGAACTTCGGCAAGAAGCAGAATCCCGACGATTACAAGGCCGAACCGTATGACTTCACCGATCTGGTGATCACGGTGAACAACCAGCCGGTCAACCTCGACTTCGCGGGCAAGCAGGAGGGCGACAAGGGCTCCTTCACCCTGTCCCTCTACAACGAGACTGCGGAAGCCCTTCAGAGAGTATCGGAGAGCTTCAACCGGATCGATGCCCTCGTTGGTGAGAT
>CACZAW010000070.1 GCA_902779225.1 uncultured Ruminococcus sp.
AAAAAGCGACTGCATAAAGCAGTCGCTTTTTGATTGTTATCTGTGGATCAGCCAACTGTTCGCGATACTTCTTGATTTATCGAACCACTGATTGTTTCAGACTCGATCCACTCATCGTAGTTTGCGAAAACGATCTTATTCCGCTTCACGATTTTTATCTTGCAAAATATCTTGCGATAGGCTATAATTTGCTTGGTGATAATATGAAGATCAAAAAGGATTTTATCTTGAAAAAAATAGCCGGCAGTTATGTGGTTGTGCCGGTGCGCAGTCAGGCGGTCGATTTTTCGGGGATCATCAAATTGTCCGAAACCGGCGCCTTCTTATGGGAGCTGCTGGAAAAGGGCGCGGACAGGGAAGAGCTGATCGCGCGTCTGCTGGACGAGTATCTCGTCGAGGAAGAGGTCGCCGCAGCTGACGTCGACCGCTTTGTTGAGCGGCTCAAAGAGGTCGATCTCCTTGAGTGAGCATATTACAAACCGTGAATTCCTCGCGGTGATGCAGGAGGCGTTCGATCGCGGTCAGCAGATACGATTTACTCCGTCAGGCACCAGTATGCTGCCGATGCTGGACGGTGAGAATGATACTGTGACGTTTGCACCGCCGCCGAAGCGATTGAAAAAATACGACGTAGCCTTTTATCATCGGGCTAACGGTCAGCTGGTGCTGCACCGCGTGGTAGGCTTCTCCGATGACGGCGGCTATATCTTTTGCGGCGATAATCAGTACAATTATGAGTACGGCATTACGGACGAGAACATCCTCGCGCTGATGGTCGCCTTTACGCATAAGGGAAAGAAGCATACGACTGGCGATGTATCATATCGGTTTTATATTCACCGGATGATGCTGAAAAAGCGATTGAGAAAATTAGCTGTTAAAGTGTATCGAAAAATTTTCAAACGAAAATAGAGGATCGAATTATGGGAATTTACAGGATTTCGGATTTGAATGTGGAGATCAGCACGAACTCGGAGACGGTTGCCGAGGCGATCAAGCCGTATGAAGTGAATTATCAGGAAACGCCTAACCTGACACTGGCGCTCAACGATGACCGCCTGATCGAGCTGATGGAAGAAAACGAAGGCATTACTGCCGATGTGATCGAGACGGGGTATATGGCGACGCAATACTGTTGGGCGCTGTTTGACTATAACGGCTTTCCGATCCGCGCGACAGCTGTTGAGCAGGACGGCAGGGCGATTCTGTTTGCCGCTCCGTATGATGAGAGCATCGACTTTATGACAATGCTGCCGGCTGATAAAGTGTTTACCTATAATTATCCCGGCGTCAGAATGCAGGACGACCTGTATTATTGCTTTGATACGCCGTTCGGATTAAAAGGAAAGTATGCGAAAACCGGACATAAGCTGCCGCTTGCTTCGATCGTATTTGTCGATTCTCAGCGGTTTGATTCGCTGCGCGTTCTTGAAGCAAAGGACTTTGTTCCGATGTTTATGCGCGCGGTCGCGTTGAACGTCCGCCACGAGCGCACCAAGCATACGCTGTTTGTTCTGGAGCGCGTGATGCACAGGGTCAAGTTCTTCGGCGTGCGTGACTTAAATGACATTGACTTCATTTTGGAGAGAGTTTAACGAATGACAAAGGTTAAGAAAGGCGCGCTGCGCTGGATCTTACGCAACTCAAAGCCACAGCTTTTCAATATTATTTTTTTGGCGATCGTATACGGCTTGAACGCGTTTATCGGCGTTTATAATACCGTCTTTGCCAAAAATCTGGTGGATGCGGCGACAAAGCAGCACGATATGGACGCGGTGATCTATTACGGCTTGATGTATCTCGGTATTACTGTTGTGCAGCTGGTCACGCTTGTTTTGGCGCGCCATTTTGTGTTCAAGGTGTCCGCAAAGCTGGAAATGTCGATGAAGAGCAAGCTTTTTGCCGATATGATGGATAAGGGCTATGCCGAGATCACGGCTTATCACTCAGGCGAGCTGCTCAACCGCCTGACAAGCGATATCCAGGTGATATCCTCGGCGGTGACAACCATCGTTCCAAATGTGGTTTTCTTCATCGTGAAGATCATCGGCGTCTTTTACATACTGATCACGATCGATATCCTGTTTGCGCTGGTGTTTGTTGTCGGCGGCGCGTTGGTTTTTCTGGCGTCTTCGCTGTTTAAGCCGGTGACGAAGCGGATGCATAAGCGCGTGCAGGAGACCGACGGCAAGGTGCGCTCCTTTATGCAGGAGGGCTTGTCGTCGCTTTTGATGGTCAAAACCTTTGAGGCACAGGATAAGATGTCTGCGACAGCAGACGCTCTGCAAAAGGTGAATTACGAAGCCAAGCGCAAGCGCAATATCTTTTCGATCTGCACCGGTACTGCGGTATCGGCTGTCTTTTCCTTTGCGTTCGTCTGGGGGCTGGGATGGGGCGCCTATATGCTGTACTACGGCCTGATCTCGTACGGCGTGCTGACACAGATCATCACGCTGATCGGTCAGATCCGCACGCCGATCCAAGGGATGTCGAATATCTTTCCGACCTACTTCAATGCATTGGCGTCTGCGGAGCGCATTATGGAGATCGAAGAGCTGCCCGATGAAGAGGTCATCAACAGCGATCTGGATATCAAAGCCCTGTATGACGATATGCGCGAGATCCGCTTTGACGATATTTCCTTTGCGTTTGACCGCGATAAGATTCTGGAGTCGACCTCTCTTGCGGTGAAGAAAGGCGAATTCGTAGCCATCGAGGGTATCTCCGGAATCGGAAAAAGCACGCTGCTCAAGCTGCTTTTGAGCGTCTATCAGCCCTTGGAAGGGGAGATAGCCATTCACACGGGTACGAAAAAATATCCTGTTGATAAAAGCACCCGCAAGCTGTTTTCCTATGTTCCGCAGGGCAACTTTTTGCTGTCCGGTACGCTCAGAGAAAACGTCGCCTTTGTCGCGCCCGATGCGACCGACGACGATATCATGAATGCCGCTCGGATCGCCTGCGCCGATGAATTTATCTCGGAATTACCAGAGGGACTGGATACGGTCATCGCAGAGCGCGGCGGCGGACTGAGTGAGGGACAGGTGCAGCGGCTCGCTATCGCAAGAGCGATCCTGTCCGGCGCGCCGGTATTGCTGCTGGATGAAGCGACCTCTGCGCTGGATGAAGAAACGGAGGCGCGTCTGCTGCATCATCTGAGAGAAATGCAGAACATAACCTGCATGATCGTATCGCATAAAAAAGCGGCGGAGCAGATCTGCGACAAGGTCGTATCGATTAAAGATAAAAGGATTTTGGTAAAATGAGTACGCGCGAAGAGTTGGAAAGAATTGAATTGACAAGCCACGAGCAATATATCGAACTGTTGTATAAGCTCCGTAAGCTGACTCGTTATATCTCTATAGTGCAAACGCTTGGCGAGGATAAGGACGATTACAATATCTACAAGGCGCTTTCCGCGATGAAGCTCCTGTCGAAAACGAGCACAAGGGATTGGTTTGCCACAAAAACCATGGGCAAGCCTGCCGTTGAGTATCTTTTTGAAAAGGATAACAGCTATTTTATTTATCTGGCGTCGCTTGAATCGTTTTTTATCTCCCGAGTGGATCACAGGGGAGAGTATTGCCCTGTGTTCACGCACTTTGGCTGTGATGATGATATCGCTTTTTTGGATAAGGATAAACAGATATTGTTTTATACCTGTACCCATGAGGGATTTGCGTGGATCCATCCCGATGTGTTGAAGGTGGATATTTCGTATTTGAATCGCCGATAAGCAACTGTAGATTAAGGCTTCTTTATGGGGAGCCTTTGCTTTGTCAAAAAAGGAGAATGTCATTCAGAGGAGCAAAGCGACGAAGAATCTTAAAGAGCTGACTTGGTAGGTTTAATCGAACCTTATAGGCTTATTGGCTTAGAAGGATTGCTCTTTAAGATCCCTCGGCAAGCTCGGGATGACATGTTTTTAGTCCTTTCAACTGTTCGGGGCTTCCTTATGGGGAGCCTTTGCTTTGTCAAAAAAGCTAAAAATTCACAAAATAATTCTCTTGATTCTACTTGACAATTATTCCCTTCTTATATATAATACATTGTAGCGTTTTAATATGGTTTAGTCTGCGGAGGTTTCCTGATGCTGTTAGATCTCAAAGAATTATTTGTATCCGACGGCGCGCGGAAAAGCGCAGCGTATCCGCTTGATTTGACAGGTGTTGACGTCAACGGCGAGCATCCATTCACTTCACCGGTCAACGTCAAGGCGCTTGTCGTCAATACGGCGGGGATCGTGTCTGTCACGATCGACGTCGATTTTGTCTACAGCACGAGTTGTGACAGATGCTTGACGCCGATCAAGCGGGAGTTCGATTACACCTTTACGCATAAGCTCATCGAGAGCTTGGAGGAAGAGTATAACGACGACTATATTGAGACACCGGATCTGCAATTGGATCTGGATGAGCTGACGACCTCTGATATTTTGCTTGAGTTACCGTCCAAGTTTCTTTGCAAGGGAGACTGTCAAGGTCTCTGTCAAAAATGTGGACATAATCTTAACTTGGGAGACTGTGATTGCAGCAAAGCAGAGATCGATCCGCGGCTCGAAAAACTTAAAGACTTATTGAATTGACTTTTGATATTATGATGATAGGAGGGTATTAAATGGCAGTACCGGCTAGAAAGCATTCGCACGCCAGAAAGATGAAGAGAAGATCCAATGTTTGGAAGCTCCAGGCTCCGGCGCTCTCTATCTGCCCCGATTGCGGCGAGTATAAAGCGCCCCATAGGGTGTGTCCTAACTGCGGTAAGTATAACGGCAGACAGGTTATCGCCAAGGATGCAGACTAATCACATTACTGTGGTTTAATAACAAAAGTATTCAGGCGGGCAGGTGACTGACCGCCCTTTTGTTTTCAATGATTATCAAAAGGAAGGTGTATTCTGTGTCCGTTCAAATCAAAACCGTGATGCGGCACAGCTATGCCGACCGCGCGGGGATCCGGGACGGAGAGACCCTGCTGTCTATCAACGGCAACGATATCGTCGATGTGCTGGATTACCGATTTTATCAGCTTAATTCTTCTTTAGAATTAAAAGTGCGTGATCTCAAAGGAGAAGTCCGCACGGTACGTCTTCACAAACCGGAGTATGACGAGTTGGGGCTGGATTTTGAAACCTATCTGATGGATAAAGAAAAATCCTGCCGCAATAAGTGTATCTTTTGCTTTATCGATCAGCTTCCAAAGGGCTTGCGCGAGACGCTGTATTTTAAGGATGACGACAGCCGACTGTCATTTTTGTTCGGCAACTATGTCACCCTGACCAATCTCAGCGAACATGAGATCAGCCGTATTATCAAAATGCATATCAGTCCGATCAATGTCAGCGTACATACCACCAATCCCGAGCTACGCGTCAAGATGATGGGCAATCGCTTTGCAGGCGATTCGCTGAAGATTTTGAAGCGCTTTGCCGACAGCTCGATCGACATCAATACGCAGATCGTATGCTGCCCCGGCGTCAACGACGGCGACGAGCTGAGGCGCAGTCTGCGCGATCTGTATGACTACAATGTCAATCTGATCGCTGTCGTACCAGTCGGCTTGACAAAATATCGTGAGGGACTTTATCCGCTGACGCCATTCACCAAGGAAAAAGCCGCCGAGACTGTCGATATCCTCGAAGAATTCGGCGAGATGTGTATGCGAACACGCGGAAAGCGTATCGCTTATGCGGCAGATGAGCTGTATATCAAGGCGGAGCGCGAGATCCCGGACGCGTCCTTCTACGGCGATTTTGAAGCATTGGAAAACGGTATCGGACTGATCGCGATGCTCAAAGAGGACATCCTCGCCGAGCTTACATACCGTGAAGCGGATTCTTCGATCAGCCGTAACGTCAGTATCGCCTGCGGAACCTCAGCAGCGCCGTATCTGAGAGAAATGATGGATAGGGTAGAGGAAAAGTTCCCGGGCGTTCGGATCACCGTTTATCCGATCGTCAACGAATTCTTCGGCGAGATGATCAATGTCAGCGGTCTGATCGTCGGAAACGATCTGATCGCGCAATTAAAAAACAAACCGCTGGGGGAGGATCTGCTCATTTCCTCGGCAATGCTCAGATTTGAAAACGACCTTTTTCTTGACGACGTTTCTATCGACGACGTCAGAAAAGCTTTACATATCAATGTGACTCCCATACACAACGACGGCACTATGCTCGTCAATGCGATTTTAGGAGAGGAGGGAGAATAAATGGCAAAACCTGTTATTGCGATCGTCGGCAGACCGAATGTCGGCAAAAGTACGCTGTTCAATAAACTGGTCGGCGAGCGTATCTCGATCGTAGACGATACGCCCGGGGTAACCCGCGACCGTATCTACGGCGATATCGAATGGAGCGGTCACAGTGCTCTGTTGATCGATACCGGCGGTATTGAGCCGTTTTCCGATGATATCATTCTCTCTCAGATGCGCGAGCAGGCACAGCTCGCGATCGACACTGCGGATGCGATCATCATGGTGACTGACGTACGTTCCGGATTGGTCGCGACCGATGAAGAGGTCGCGCATATGCTGATCAAGAGCAACAAGCCGCTTGTTTTGTGCGTCAACAAATGTGATTCCGTCGGCGATCCTCCGCCTGAGTTCTATGAATTCTATAAGCTCCCGCTGGAGCCGATCGCGGTGTCCTCCGTTCACGGACACGGTACCGGCGATCTGCTTGACGCGGTTTTCGAATCTCTCGAGGTTCACGAGGATGAGGATGTCGATCCCGAGGTCATTTCCGTCGCCGTTATCGGCAGACCGAATGTCGGAAAATCCTCTCTCATCAACAAGATCACCGGTGAGAACCGCTGTATCGTTTCCGATATCGCAGGCACTACCCGTGATTCTATCGATACAAAAATCGAAAATAAGCATGGCATCTTTAATTTTATCGACACCGCCGGTATGCGCCGCAAGTCCAAGGTTCTCGATCAGATCGAGCGCTATTCTATCCTGCGTGCGAAAATGGCGATCGAGCGCTGCGACGTCTGCGTGATCATGCTCGACGCCGAAACCGGTATCACCGAACAGGATACCAAGGTGGCGGGACTGGCGCTGGAAGCCGGCAAATCCTGCGTGATCGCCGTCAATAAATGGGACGCTATCGAAAAAGACGATAAAACCATGCAGAATTTCCGCAAGGATATCGAGCGCGACTTTGCATTTATGAGCTATGCGCCCGCCGTATTTATCTCGGCTAAAACCGGTCAGCGTCTTGATAACCTGTTTGAAAATATCGTTCATGTCGCAAATACGACGACCACGCGTATCACGACCGGTTTGCTGAACGATCTTCTGGCAACCGCTACTGCGCGGGTACAGCCGCCTACCGATAAAGGCAGACGCCTGAAAATCTATTATATGACGCAGGCGTCCGTGAAGCCGCCGACATTTATCTTCTTCTGCAACAATGCCGAGCTGTTCCATTTCTCCTATCAGCGATATCTGGAGAACCGGCTCAGAGAGGCGTTCGATTTCAGCGGCACCCCCATCAGATTTGTGATAAGGGAGAGATCTGACAAGTGAACTGGGAATCCATCATTCGAAGCGTCGCTACGGCGGTGATTGCCTATCTGATCGGCAGCTTCAGCCCCGCGATCGTTTTTACAAAATTGAAAACCGGTCAGGATATTCGTACTTTGGGCTCCGGTAACGCGGGCTTTACCAATGTACTGCGTTCGGTCGGCGTCCCTACCGCCGTGTTGACCATCATCTGCGATTATCTGAAAGGCGTTCTTGCTGTTTTGATCGGCTTCTGGATCTTCAGCTATATGACGCTGACCGATGACGTTACGCTTTTTGAGTATCAGAAGTACGGTGAATACCTCGCCGGCGTGTTTGTTATCATCGGCCATTCCTTCCCGATCTTTTACGGTTTTCGGGGAGGCAAGGGCGTCGTTACGGCAAATGCGTTGATGATCATTGTTGATATCCGCGTTTTCTTGCTGATCATCGCTACCTTCTTGATCATCGTCTTATGCACGAGGCTGATCTCTTTGGGGTCGATCGCGGGTGCGGCGTTATTCCCTGTATACACCTGTCTGATCACTTATTTTTGCGATTATCTGCTGTATGTGTGTTAGTGATCGGCATTATAAGTCTTGTATCCTGTACGCGGGTGATCAGCAGTCCCTCGGATGAACTGAAAATGTATCGGTGGACTTGTGAAGAAGAGAACGGATGCAGTG
>CACZAW010000071.1 GCA_902779225.1 uncultured Ruminococcus sp.
GAAGGACACCAAAATGATCGGGAAGGTAATCGCCCATATCGAGCTCTTTGACTTCAAAGCCCATTTTCCCGATGAAGGTCTTGATTTCCTCGTCGGTTCCTTGAAAGATAATGTTATCATTGAACTTCACATCAGCTGTCGTACCGGCGGCTTTTTTCGTAATGGCGGTGTATAGCGCGACAAGCCCCGGGTCGTTGTCCAGAACAGCGGAAGCGATCGCAGAATCATGGGTATAGTAAGTACGATCCACGATGATCCAACTGCCGCCGTGCTTCTGAAGGATACGGCGGATATTGGAGAAAACCTCTTCCAACTCCTGTTGTGTAAAGTACATCAAAAGACCCTCTGTGGTGATCAGAAGCTCTTTCTTTTCTTCTTCCAGCGGAGCCGCCATGGAGTCATAGTTCGTGGCGTCCACTGCAGCGTAATGAATGTTTTTATCATCACCGATGATCTTGGCGGTGGCGGGGGCGATGTCGTCTGTAACGGCAGGAAGGTCAAAGCCGTAGTAGACCCTACCCTGACGCGACATCTTGATACCGCGCGCGGTATACCCGCAGGGGAGATCTACAACAGTCCTGTCTGAGAAGAACTGAATAAGATTGTTGACGATCTGAAAGCGGGAATCCGTTAAGACGGTGTATATGGGAAACAGCCGCTTCACCTGCTCTACCAACTCCGAAGGAACTCGCCGGTTGTCCTTTATATCGGCGAATTCTCCGAACTCCAGAGCGCCGAGAAGCTGTCGGGAGTCTTCATCGCCTGCGGCGGCATCTAACTGGATGCAGGATTTCGCAGTATTGAATACCGGATTGACGATTTCTCTTAATTCTTGTACATTGTCCATAGTGAACATTCCTTTCTATGTATTCTCGGTTGCATAAGCAACCGAACATGATCAGATCTGACATCAGTGGTCAGAGAGGCAGTAAACCTGTCGGACTACTTCGCTTTTGCCCTACGTTTTCTCCCTGCCCACAGTTTTGCGATCCAACTTGACAGAACGATCAGGACCACCCCGATCAGATAGATGACCGGCCAAGGGAAAGTGATGTCGAGCAGATAGCAGAAGATCGAGTCCACAAAGCCGAGGATGATCCAGTGGATGAAGTAGATCGGTATCATGTTGCTGCCCATATCCAGGAACACGCGGAGCTTTGAAGCGGGAACACGTTTCAGCAGGAAATAGAACATCGAAAGCAGACTCAGGTCGATGGACAGCAGTCCGGCTGCCTCAGGCAGACTCAGCGCGTAATAATCCCGATCCCGGCAGAGGAAAAACTCACCGAAGCAGAAAGTCAATGTGATATATACGACCATGACGCAGCAGGAGACGATCAGCAGCCGTTTGTAAAAACGGTCCGGATCCTTAGTTTTGCGGAGGATCGAGGCAAGTAACATCCCCACTGCCACAAAAACATACCAGTTGAAAAGCGGAAAGCCGCAGGCGTCCGAGTTTGTAGAAACGAAGTGACCGATGAACCAGTTTGCCGCATAGTTTCCCGTATCGATAAGCGGAAGGGGCGCACTGATCGCCGAAAGGACTCCGGCGATCGCAAGCATATGGACCTCCCGGAGCTTCAGCTTTTTCAGAATTCCGGTAAAGATCAGGGCGAGTCCTGCTATGTGCAGGATATCCATTCCAAACAACGCCTGCAGTGTGTCAGACCTGAACTCTCCGTTGGAGATGCTTTCAATCAGGTTATACATACCATAGCGGAGGAAGTTCAATAAATACCCAAGCAGATAGAGCTTCACGCCCAGACGCATCAGATCCTTCGGCGCATTTTTTTGCATATAAATGATACCGAAGCCCACCGCGAGCACGAGCGCATGGTCAACGCCGAGATAATTTCCGAAGATAGTTTGACCGAGGAAATAGGGAAACGCGGTTTCGTATCCCGGATTGTGGATGCCGAGCCGGATCACCGGATTGCATAAAATCATACTGATGATCGCCAGCGCCTTTAGGAGTTCCCATTCGTATCGTCGTGCGGTTTCCGGCGTTTTCGGTTTCAAGTGATTTCCGGTCATTTTCAGTCCTCCTGTATGGTTTGGATATGTCTTTTACTTTTGCTTTTTCGCCAAGGTAAAAATATGACCGTGTTCTCAAATCCTACACAGGGTACTTCATTGAAAACTCAGTCATTGGACTTTTGCAAACATGCCGTGGCAAACCGGGCGGGCAATATAAATCAGATATCATAACCGGATTTATATGGTTATTATATCTGATATCCGATGATTTTACAAGAAAAAACAGAGCCTTTTTTATTCAGCAAAGCGGCTAAAACTCAGATCTCAGTTTTAGATAAGTTACACAAACTCAAAGCCATCGGAATGCAAAAGCAGCAAAACAAGCCGTTTCACAAACTTTGCTTTTTGAGCGGTATTACTTTCATAGTATTCCTTTTTTATGTAACAGATGAAGTCAATTCAGTCTTTTTCGTTTACGCCGGATATTAGTCAGCCAATCCTCTAATTGTAAACAAAAGCTACGCAGGACAGTTTGTTTTCATGAAACGCTTGCAATAACATCGAGAAGCTGTATAATGGTTTTATCGACCACATCTTTCCGAATCATCGTACATCATATCACAGAATAGGAAGCACAATGAAACAGTATTATCCCGCATATTACAATGCATTCCGCTGTATCGCCGCCGACTGTCCCGACAGCTGTTGTCAGGGATGGGATGTGGCCATCGACAGCGACACCGAACGCTTTTACCGTACGGTTGACGGAGAATTCGGCGAAAAGCTCCGCGGGGCGATCTATACCGACGGTGACGGCGACCGTGTCTTTCGCCTGAAAGATAAAAAGAAATGCCCTTTCTGGGGAGAGGACAAGCTGTGCGATATTTACAGAACGCTCGGAGAGGAACACCTCTGCGCCACCTGCGCTCAGTTTCCGCGAATTCGGATGGAATACGCGGACTTTTGCGAGCATAGCCTTGCGCTCACGTGTCCCGAAGCAGCGCGGCTGATCCTTAAGACCGACAACGCATATTCCTCTTTGACGCAGGAATCCTCCGCAGGCTGTGAGGATTATGATGCAAAGCTCATGCATACGCTGCTGAAAGCGCGTCAAAAGCTTGCCGAGTCGCTCCTTACAAAGCGTCCTCTTGCCGAACGGCTGCAGAGTTGTCTGAGCATCACCGCGCAGGTGCAAGAAGAGATCGAGCCGTTACATAACGCTTGCGACGTGCCGTACACTCCCGACGCGCTCGCGGCATTGTTTACTCAGTTGGAATACATCGATGAGCGAAACGGTGAGATGATCGTGCAGGCGTGTCGCTCGGCGGATTTCTCAAATCAGGAATCCGAGCTGACCCGTCTGGCGCTGTACTATCTGTACCGTTACTGGCTCAATGCCGTTGACACACGCAACGTCTTTGCTGTTTTCACGCACATGATCGTTTCGGTCTCTGTCATATCCAACCTCAGCCGAATGAACCGACTCACCTTGATTGAAGCAGCACAGCAGTATTCAAAGGAAGTCGAACAGAGCTACGAGAACCTTGAACGACTGTTTGACACATTTGCTTATGAGTCGTGTTTTCATCCCGGAAATATGATAAATCTGATTCTGCGTCAAGGAGTAAATCACGCCCTTTCTCATCCATTTTCTCAGTAGGATTCCTCCTTACAGCACCATGATTCTCTATCGGTTGACAACCCCTCCACGCTGTGTTATGATTCAATCGGTAATTCAGCATATATCCTTGTGATTGCCTACTAACACAGAATAGGATGATAATGATGGATCAAAACTTACTCGAACGAGTCAACCCGGTTTTCAACACGGCAAAAATGACGGTCTTTCAGCTTGCTGCGGCGGGAGAACAAGACGCCGTCAGAGTCGCTGAAAAACTAAACCTGTCCTTTGAAGAGACACAGAACAGCGTTTCCACAACGGTTGCTCCCGAACAGATGACAGCCAATACGATCTTGGTCGAAACGCGCTGGCGCACCTGTGCCGCGATTGCGGAAAAGTCAGGCTGCAAAACGGTCGTGGATCTGCCGTGCGGATACACGCCGCGCGCCAAAGCAATGTCACAAAAGGGGATCGCATATTACGGCTTGGATCTTCCCGCCGCGATCAGCGAAGCGGAGCCTGCGATCCTTTCCCTGATCGACGAGGATAAGCGTTCTTCCGTGCATTTCTGCGGTGTGGACGCGACCAACGGAGAATCCTTGAAAGCAGCGCTCAAAGGCGCCGAAGGCCCTGTCTGTATCACGACCGAAGGACTGCTGATGTATTTCACCGATTCCGAGGTCGGCGCGCTGTGCGACAATATCCGCATGATCCTCAAAGAGCGCGGCGGCTGCTGGGTGACTGCCGATCCCGAAGCCGGTATGCAGTACATCATGACGATGCAGCCGATCGCCGGCGACCGCTTCATGGAGATCATGATGAAGAGCAAAACCACGGCGGAGGACAAGTCGGACGTGAACGTAGGCGGCAATTCGCTGAACGTCAGTCCAATGGGCGACGTGGCTCTGAACATGAAAAACGCGATGATGTTCTTGGCAAAGCACGGCTTGAAAGCGGAGCGCATGATCATCGCGGAGTATATGCCCGAGATCGGCAGCCTGACCAAGGTCACACCCGATCAGGCTGAGATGATCAAACAGAACATGCAAAAATGTGCCTACTGGAAAATCACTGCCCTGGATACGGACACCCGGGTTGACACAGCCGATCTGAGATCCAAGAGCTTTGATATGCAGGCATCGGTCGCGGGTGACACGCTGAATCTCTCTCTGAAAGGCAGAGTCGATACGCTGACCGCACCGAATATGCTTGAGCTGTTCGAACGTGTCAAAGCGGAGCATGAACTGCACGGCGTTGAGATCGACTGCAGCGAGCTGGTCTATATTTCATCGGCAGGTCTGCGCGTTCTGCTGATCATGTACAAATCCATTGAAGATAAAAGCAGATTCAAGCTGATGAACATCAGCGACGAGGTCAGGGAGATCCTCGAGACGACCGGCTTCGATCAGTTCCTTCTGTAATCAGAAAACAAATTGCCGACAAAGCTATCGTTCAGCTCTGTCGGCAATTATTTATTTCATACTAAGTAGCAATAAAAAACTTAAAACAGATATTAGCAGATTATTTTGCAGAGCAAGGCGGAGAGCGCAGGCAGGCTGTCGCCTGTCAAGCTCGACAACGCAGCTATGCGAAATAAGATGCAATAGATGTTAAAGTGTTTTGTTGATACTTAGTATCATTATAAAGCGTTGACAAACGTCCTGCTCAGCTATCAGAGCAGAGGGATGATACCGTCGAAGCCGGTCACCGTGAAGATCTCCTTGACCTCATCCGACGCGCCCTCGACCGTGACGTTGCCCTGTCCGAGCTTTTTGACCATGATCATCATCGTGCGCAGACCAGCGGAGGAGATATATTCCAGTTCTTCCGCTTTCACTCTGACAGAGGAGATACCCTCACTGCACTCGTCAAACACTTTCAGTAACGTGGGAGCGCTGATGGTGTCGATACGTCCGTTGACGGTCATCTCAAGCACACCGCCGATGGTTTTGTAATCAATCGTGAGGTTTTTGATCTCCTCGGCTCCGCTGACGGACGCCTTCTGCGTATAATCGGGATCAAGGATCATTTTCCAGACGCACGCGTTCTTCAGAAGTTCAAGGTACTTTTCCTGCCAAGATTCGGGGATCGCCTGCAGCATCGAAAGGTTCTCATCGCCGTGGTAGAAGGGCAGCTTTTCCACCTTGAAGCCGCGGGCTTCGATAAACGCCTGTACCTTCTCGCGATCCATACGTCCCACGCCGTCGTTATAGATATCCGAATTACTCATGGTTCTTTTTCGTGACGCATCGTAGGCATCGGGATCGCTCATGTTTGCTTTCGCGAACGGCTCATATTTCACACCCAGATCCGAGGTCATAAACGCACCCGAGCGCTTCTCCAGTATCTGACGAATCCCGTCAAGAAACTGTTCAAACTCCGAGGGTGAGAGATAACCTAAAAGCCCCTCGCAGGAGATCAGTACCTCGCCGTCAAATCCGTCGACAGCGGCATTGAGCGAAGCGGCGTTCGTCGCGTCGCCTCCGTGATATACCTTGCCGAGTCCTTCCTTGTCGGCGAATTTCTGCAGTTCCTCTGCTACGACAGGGACATCTAAGCCCGCGTAAGCAATACCGTTGTTTTTGCAGAAGATCGATCGGGGTGTATAGCCGCAGGCGACATCCAGCAGGTTTTTGCAGCCGTCATTTTTCAGCGTTCTTGATAAAGCGGCATACCGCGCCTCGATTGCCACCGCAACGCCTGTCATCAGCGCTTTGGCGTCATTCTCTGAGACGAGAGTATCAGATGGGTCTCTCCTTGAGAGCGCATCCTCCAGACCTAAGCCTGCGATCATCCGCTTTGCGTCCTCATTTCCCGCGACCGCAAGCAAAAAAACGGTGCTTTTGGCGGTCAGATACGTCGGGTTCACCATTGTTCTGTAATCCATATTACTCCTCCTTTTGCATTATTATACAAAACCCCGTCGGCAAAAACAAGTATTATTTTTCTTCGTTACCTGCGACTTCGGTGAATATACATTCTACCTCGTTGATATTTACAATCGGACTTTATTGTGTTAGGATATAGGTAACTTATCCGTTGGGAGTGATATGTTTGAATCATTTGAAACGACTGGTCGCGATCATCTTAATCGTAGCGGTCACGGCGATCACCGCAGGTTGTAGTGCCGGGATTCGGGATACCGCCGAGCATTCGACAACGAACGCCGTTTCCGCCGCTGAGAGTACCGAGAGTATCCAGCCGACAGAAACCGACAATACTGCCGCAAAAGCATCATACACGATGGCGGATATCAAAAATCTGAAAAATACCGAACACTTCGCAAAGAACACGCTGGAGCATATCTTTGACGGCACCATCAACGGCAAGGGCAAGGCGACGGGTTATCACTACACCCAGGTCACCGACAGCAAGGGAAAGGTCATCGACGGCACCCGATCGGATGTCGATGATAACGGCGTATTCACGGGCAAGGTCGAGGTGAGCGGGATCAAGAAAAACGGATTCAGCTCCTTCTTCCCCGAGAGTTGGACGCCCCAGCAGGTCGTTGACGCGATCAACACCGCCTATGATGACGCGACCAAAAATCCGAGCAACCCGAAGGGTTCGCTGTGGATCGGTTACTGCGGCGATCTGGAGATCGATATGTATCTCGACTCGAGCAAAAGGATCACGACCGCATTCCCTGTTTACGAAGGAGATTGACGATGAATTACGAGATCAAAATATCCGAACACAAGCATCCTGTTCCCTATGTGGTTTTTGAGGATAAAGCATATGATCTGCTGGGTGAATTCCTGCTGGCGGAGAGGAGCTTTCGACGCGAGATCCTCTCGGTAACCAACGATGTGGATCTGGGAATTTCCGAAAAGGAGAGCTTTGCGGGAAATGCATTCACGCTCGAATTGACCAAGGACACCTGCAAGATCACCTGCGACAGTGACAACAGAGAGCTTGAAGTCGGAACAAAGGATTTCAAAGCCGTTCTGCTCGATTATATCTATGCGCTGCGCGAAACAAAGGTCAAAGAAAAGATGGCATCGTTGAAACACGATCACGAGCATCATCACCATTAAAGCGCAATTTGCTCAGCGCTCTCGATATGTAAGGATCATCTTCGGAATGCTTTAATACTAATTTCAAATAAAACCCTATAACATCTATTTCGTTAAATTCCGCATAGCTGCGTTGTCGATCTTGACAGGCGCCAGCCTGCCTGCGATCTCCGCCTTGCTCTGCGAAATTTTCCGCAAATATCTTGTTTAAGCGTTTTAATTGATATTAGTATAAAACGCCGAAAAACGATCGGCAAGATCAATCGAAACGACTTCAATCAACAGCGACAGGCTGCACCCCCGGATGGAGGTACAGCCTGTTTTTTGTGATTCAGACTTCCTGTCAGGAGATCCTGATGATGGTTTTTCCTCTTGAGCGTCCCGATGCGACTTTCTTCATCGCCTTGTTCACTTCATCGAGGGTGAACACCTCGTCGAGAGAGGTCTGCAGCCGCTTCTCGGCGAAGATATCGGAGATCTTCCTGAGTCCCTCTCCGTCCTCATGAACGAAGATGAAGTAGTACTTCTGGTTGCGCTTTGCGGCTAGCTTATCGTACGTCTTGCCGACGACG
>CACZAW010000072.1 GCA_902779225.1 uncultured Ruminococcus sp.
ATCACCGACTTGTCAGCGCCGTCAGCTGCGACGACAAAGCATTCGCGGGTGTGCTTTTGACGGGTAGTCAGCTCGGGATTGGCGCCGCTGCGGACAGCGTCGAGCGCCGCCTCGACGGGAATGGTGTACTGGCGCGCGTCGAGAACGCCCTCGATGCGTCGGATTGCGTCGGAGTGACCCTGGCTGACGCCCTTGCCCCAGAAGGTGTACGCTCTGCCGCTCGGCAGGATCGCGTCGGCGTAGACGCGGTTGAGCGAGAACATACCGGGGTCCCAGCCCGCTGAGATCACGCCGATCTTGCCGGCTGCTTTGGCGGCGGCGTCGACGGCGGCAAAATGGGCGGGGATGTTGGCGTGGGTGTCAAAGCTGTCGATCACGTTGTACAGCGCCGCGAATTTAGGGGTCATCACGGGCAGGTCGGTCGCCGAACCGCCGCAGATGACCAGAACGTCGATGGGCTCCTCACCCGATTCGAGCGCCGCTTGCGAGCGGACGGGAACGCCCTCGGTCGCGATCTTGAGGGTCGCGGGATCGCGGCGGGTGTAAACTGCGATCAGCTCCATATCTTTGTTTTGTTTGACGGCGGCTTCGACGCCTCTGCCGAGGTTGCCGTAGCCTAAAATTCCGATTTTGACAGTCATTTTCATTACCTCCGTTTGATCGGTCGGGGACCGGTTATCGGCGACCGATATTCTACGATTGCATTTTACCATCACGAAACAATGATGTCAACTGTCACCGACGTCTGTGAAAACCTTTTTCTTGACACGCGGGGCTTGGGGTAGTATGATATAGCCTGTATGAGTCTATTATGGATATCTATGGGCCGATGAACGCGCATAGATTTAAGGAGTAGAACAATGGCGGATATTTTTGAAAAATGCTTTGATTTCACTGCGGTAGAAGAAGTAAAGAACAAGGGCGTTTATCCCTATTTCCATGCGCTGGAAAGCCGTCAGGACGTAGAGGTCATGATGGAGGGCAAGCGCAGGATCATGCTCGGCTCGAACAACTATCTCGGTCTGACGACCCATCCCGAGGTCATCGAGGCGGGACTGAAGGCTTTGGAGCAATACGGCTCCGGATGCTCCGGCTCGCGATTCCTCAACGGTACGCTGGATATGCATATCCAGCTCGAAAAGGAGTTGGCGGAGTTTTTGCGTAAGGACGAGGTCGTGACCTTTTCGACCGGCTTCCAGAGCAATCTCGGCATCATCAGCGCGATCGTCGGCAGACACGACTATGTGATCTGCGACCGTGAGAATCACGCGAGCATCTACGACGGCTGCAAGCTGAGCTTCGGCAAGATGCTCCGCTATAAGCACGCGGATATGGAGGATCTGGAAAAGGCGCTGCAGAGCGTTCCCGAATCGGCGGGGATCCTGATCATCACCGACGGCGTGTTCAGCATGGGCGGCGATATCGCCAATCTGCCCGAGATCGTCCGGCTTGCCAGGCAGTACGGCGCGCGCGTCATGGTCGACGATGCGCACGGTCTCGGCGTGATCGGCGAGGGCGGCAGAGGTACTGCCAGCTACTTCGGCCTTGAGGACGAGGTGGACATCTATATGGGTACCTTCTCCAAGTCGCTCGCATCGTTGGGCGGTTATATGGCGGCAAGCGAACGCGTGGCTAACTATGTGCGCCACAATTCGCGTCCGTTCATTTTCTCAGCCTCCATCACTCCCGCAAGCTGCGCGACCGCGCTGGCGGCGCTCAAGGTGCTCAGAGAGCATCCGGAGCTGCCGGAGAATCTGCGCGCGATCTCCGCGAGAGCGAGAAAAGGGCTGATCGACAGAGGCGTCAAGATCCGCATGAGCGATACGCCGATCATCCCGATCTATACCTACGATCCGGATTCTACCCTGATCCGCGCTAAGCAGGTGTATGAGGCGGGCGTGTATGTCAACCCTGTGCTGCCTCCCGCTACGGCGCCGACCGAGTGTCTGCTCCGCACCAGCTATATGGCGAATCTGACCGAGGCGCTTGTTGACGAGGCGGTCGAGATCATCGCCGACGTTCTCGCTACTCCGATCGCGTTATGATCAAGATCGCGGTCGTGACCGGCGCGTCCGGTGGTATCGGCAGAGAAACAGCGGCGATCCTCAGGGATAAAGGCTGCAAGGTTTATGATCTCAGCCGCAGCGACAATCCGCAGGAGGGGGTCGACCATATCCGGTGCGATGTGACCGACGAGGCGTCCGTCAAGGCTGCGGTCAGTCGGGTCATCGACGAAAACGGCAGGGTGGATATCCTTGTGAGCTGTGCCGGCATGGGCATCAGCGGAGCGGTGGAGTTCACTGATCCCGCCGACAGCTATCGTCAGATGGACGTCAACCTGTTCGGTACGGACAGGATCGTGCGTGCGGTGCTGCCGTATATGCGCAGACAGCGCAGCGGCAGACTGGTGATGACAAGCTCGGTCGCGGGCGTGACCCCGATCCCGTTCCAGACATGGTACTCGGCAAGCAAGGCGGCGATCATCAGCTATGCGATGGCGCTTCAAAACGAGGTGCGTCCCTACGGGATCCGTGTGGCGGTCGTGATGCCCGGCGATATCAAAACCGGCTTTACCTCCGCGCGGAAAAAATCCGTCGAGGGAAATGAGGAATACTCCGGCAGGATCGAACGCTCCGTCAGCAAAATGGAAAAGGACGAGCAGAACGGGCTTTCGGCAGCGTACGCGGGTAAGATACTGGCAAATGCCGCGCTGAAAAAGAGTCCCAAGCCGGTGCGCTCGACCGGCTTTGTTTACAGCCTTTTGTGTACGCTGGTCAAGCTCTTGCCGACACGGTTTGCACAATGGGTGCTGTATCAGCTATACGCAAAATAAGATCATCAGCGATCCTGCGGGGTCGCTTTTTTCTATAATAGAATTATAATGAAATAACCGCGTATTTTTCTTCGATTCGGTTGCATATTCCGACTGCTTCGTTTATAATGAATATGAATATGATTCCAAAAAGCAAGGAGGGATCGGATGTTTTGCAGTTCCTGCGGCTGTAGGATGGAGGAAACCGACAGGTTTTGTCCTGCTTGCGGCGCAAAAAACGAACCGATGCTTCATGACGGTCAGCCGTCGCGTGATCCGACGAAAGTATACGGCGCGCCCCCGACGCGGGGATACGCCGAACCGACAAAGGAATACGCGCCCCGTGACAGCCGGATCGCGGATGAGGACGTCCATACAACGATCGTAGACGGCTATGAGGAGCAGGGCTTTGCGGAGCCGTTCGCCCCGCCTCTTTATGACCGCGGTCAGCCGTCCGTGACCGCTCCGCCTGAGAAGAAGGAGCCTGTCAGCTATGAGGACTCGTTCACTGCGGGACGGCAGAAGGCGACAGATTATCGGGATTCTTACTCTGCCGTAGAAGATTCGCGCTTCGGAGAAAGCGGATGGGAGGATCGCTCAAGATCCGCGAAAAGTCAGTATCATCCGACCACCGCACTGCGCAGATTCGGCTCGGTCATCCTCTGCCTGCTGATGTTGTTTTTCGGCTTTCTGGCGCTTTTGATCGGCGCGTCGAGGATCGCTTTTTCGGAGAGCAACGTGCGCAACGCCTACGGAAAGGGCACGCTTGCCGAATTGACGATCACGACGAAGGACGGCGAGAAAAGGCTTGCCGCAGTTTTAGCGGAGGGCGCGCTGGATTCCAAGACCAACCAGCCGATCTATCTGGAGGAAGAGGCGCTGGATCGTTTTCTGAGGGAAAATCAGATCAATAACTTCGCCGAGAATCTGACGGTCGATTTTACGCAGTTCTTTATTTTCGGAAGAACGCCGACTCTGCTGAATTCAAAGGAGATCACCGGATTTTTACGGACGGCGAGCAGGAATATGGGTCAGGAGACCAACTACCTGCTCACCGACGCCGATATCGATTATCTCGGCAAGCGGATCGACGGCGGCGACCTGAGCTTTTTGAGCGTTGACGAAAACGGCGGCGCTTTTCAGCAAAAATACGGCTATAACCCCAATACGATACCCGCGATGTTTTCCGTGTGGTCGCTGATCATCTGCGCGGGACTGGCACTGTTGTGCATCGTGATGATCTTTGTCATCAATCACGGCAACTTCCCCGCAGGGCTGTCCTTCAGCAGCACGACGATGATGATCTTCGGCGTCCTCAATACGCTTATCGCGGCGGGAATGCTGATCTTATCCTACGTCAAAAATATCTTTCTGGTATCGGAGCTGCTACGCAGCTTTGCTCTTGCGACGGGTGCGATCAGCTTGATTGTGTTAGTCTTCGGCATCATCTTTGCCGTTATCAAAACCGTACTCAGGAACAGAATCTAAAAGGAGAATAGTATGTCAAACGAAATCAACCAAATCAACAGCATAGAAGAAGCGCAGGCGATGATCGCTTCTGAGGAAGAAAAGAAGCAGTCGATCTATCAGGAGATCGGCAGGCTGTATTTCGTCAGACACAGCGCGGACTGCGAAGCGGATTTCAAGCCGTTCATCGACGAGCTGGTCGCCAGCTCCGGCAAGATCGCGGAATACGATCAGCGGATCCTTGCGCTGAAAAGTCAGCCGACCTGTCCCGATTGCGGAAAGCCCTATGGATTAAACCAGCTTTTCTGCACCGGCTGCGGCAAGAGCCTGAAGCCGGAGCCTGTCGTTGAGGCTCCCGAGATCGAGGCGCCGGTCATCGAAGCGCCTGTCGAGAGCGCACCCGTCTGCATCCAGTGCGGCGCGACCTTGAAGGAGGGCAGTCTGTTCTGTACCGCCTGCGGCGCGCGTCAGGAGCAGCCCGAAGTCGAGGAGCCCGCGATCGAGGAACCGATTGTCGAAGAGCCGGAAGAGGCTCCCGCAGAGAGCGCACCGGTCTGCATCCAATGCGGCGCGACCTTGAAGGAGGGCAGCTTGTTCTGTACCGCCTGCGGCGCGCGTCAGGAGCAGCCCGAGGTCGAGGAACCCGCGATAGAGGAACCGGTTGTCGAAGAACCGGTCAAGGATACCGTTATCTGCTCGAAATGCGGCAGTGAAATGAGCTGCCAAATGCGTTTTTGCACGGTCTGCGGCAACGAGCTTGCGCCAAAGGAGCCCGAGATCCCCGCGCCGACCGTCGAGCCCGAACGTCCCCGTGAGGTGATCGCCGCTCCCGCACCCGAGATCATCTGTCCGCAATGCGGCAGGATCAGCGCGCCGGGAATGCGCTTTTGCGTCAACTGCGGCTATCAGCTGGCAGAGGAGAGCGCCTCTGCACCCGTACAGGATTACGGCGTGCGCCGCTGCTCCAACTGCGGTCATATCTCGTCAAATCCCGATATGCCGTTCTGTACCGAATGCGGTATGCTTTTGCATTGATGATATAGATAAATCTGAAAACAGAAAGGATCATTGTTATGCCGAACTTTTGTCAGAAATGCGGTAATCTTGTAGACGACAGCTATGCTTTTTGCAACGCCTGCGGAGCTAAGATCGACCGCGATTATTCCGATGATAACAACAAGACCGTTACCGCGCAGGATAACCCCTATGCGTATACACCGCAGCAGCCCGCTCAGCAGCCGGTACAACAGCCTGCCTATCAGCAACCGGTTCAGCAGCCGGTCTATCAACAACAGCCCGCCTATCAGCAGCAGCCTCCGGTCTATCAGCAGCCTCAGGCGCCCAATCCCTACCAGTACAACCCCGCTCCCGTCAATGTCGGACAGGTAGGCGGCTATCCGGCTCCCCAGATGCCTGTGACCCCGCCGAAGAAAAAGAAAACCGGTCTGATCATCGGGCTTTCGGTCGCGGCGCTGGCGATCGTCGGCGCGGTACTGGTCGTCTTTGTGTTTGATGTATTCGGTCTGTTCAAGCAGAGCACTTCCTCTCCCAAGGACTGCATCGAAACCTTCCTTTATGATATCGCCGACAAGGATATCGACGGCGCGCTCGACTGCATCTATGAGACAAAGTACTCCGATCTGATGCGCTCTGTACTGAAGCAGCAGATGAAGTCCGATCCTGATATGCTGTCCGGCTTGACGGATGCGAACATCACGAAGGATAACATCAAGGACGCCGTGGAGATCACGGTCACCGATGAAAAAGAAGTCGACAGCGCGAAGGAAAAAGAGTATAAGGAGCTGCTTTCTTCGATGACGGTCCCCGTGGATAAGATCGAAACGATCGAGACCGCGAAGGTCAAGATGCAGAACAAGCAGAAGGATACGTCTGACGAAAAGGAATTCGTCTTTGTCAAAGCGGAAGGCAAGTGGTATATCCTCGCAACCGCTATGGGTATGTAAACAATCATTTGGATAAGGGTCGGGTTTCCGACCCTTTTCTTTATGCCGTTTTTCGAAAAGTGTCAATCTTTTAATATTTATTTACAAACGAGCAGATATAGTGTATGATTAGCGTGGTGTGTTGTGAAACCCACAATATGTGTATCAAAAAACAGAAACTACAGGATTAGTCAGGAGAAGCGATATGAAAAAAGTATTGATCATCGGCGCGGGCCCCGCGGGACTGACAGCGGCGTATGAGCTTCTGGATAAAAGCAAGGATTATGAAGTAACGGTTCTTGAAGAGAGCGACGTTTTCGGCGGCATTTCCCGCACGGTCAACTATAAGGGCAACCGCATGGATATGGGCGGCCACCGCTTTTTCTCTAAGGTTCCCGAGGTCAACGAGTGGTGGGAGAAGATGCTCCCGACCCAGGGCGCGATGCCGTTTGACGACCGCGAGCTGGGCAGAACCTCAAACGTCAAAGAGGGCGGCCCCGATCCCGAAAAGACCGACCGCGTCATGCTCAGGCGCAACCGTCTGAGCCGTATCTTCTTCAATTCAAAGTTCTTTGACTATCCCGTGTCGCTGAAATTCGACACCATCAAGAACATGGGCTTCGGCACGACCCTTGTCGTCGGCTGCAGCTATATGAAGACCGTGTTCCATAAGCGTGAGGAAAAATCCCTCGAGGATTTCTATATCAACCGCTTCGGCAAGAAGCTGTATTCCATGTTCTTTGAGAACTACACCGAGAACCTCTGGGGCAGACATCCGTCCGAGATCAGCCCTGAGTGGGGCGCTCAGCGCGTCAAGGGTCTGTCCATCCGCGCGGTGCTCAAGGATATCTTCGGCAAGGCGTTCAACAAGAAGAACCGCAAGGTCGAGACCTCGCTGATCGAGGAATTCGCTTATCCGAAGCTCGGCCCCGGCGAGCTGTGGGAGCTTACCGCCGCCGATTTTGAGAAGATGGGCGGCACCATCATCAAGAACGCTAAGGTCACCGGGATCATCAAAAATCCCGATAACACACTCAAGGGGCTTGTCTATGTCAAGGACGGCAAAGAGATCGAGATCGACGGCGATTATGTTATCAGTTCCATGCCTGTCAAGGATCTGGTCGAGGGCATGAACGACGTCCCCAAGGACATTGCCGCGATCGCATCCGGTCTGCCGTACCGCGACTACATGACCGTCGGCGTGCTGATCCCGCACCTGAACCTTAAAAATGAAACCAAAACCAAGACCATGGGCGATATCGTGCCCGATAACTGGGTCTATGTTCACGATAAGAGCGTACACATGGGACGCTTTCAGATCTATAACAACTGGTCGCCGTATATGGTCGAGAAGATCAGAGACACCGTCTGGATGGGTCTTGAATACTTCTGCAACGAGGGCGACTGGATGTGGTCTATGACCGATGAAGAATTCGGCAAGATGGGTATCTCCGAAATGGTCAAGATGGGCTTGATCGACAGTGAGTCCGACGTCATCGACTTCCATGTCGAGCGCGTGAAGAAGGCGTATCCCGCTTACTTCGACACCTACGATCACATGGACGACCTCAGGGCGTACCTCGACACCATCCCGAACCTCTTCTGCGTCGGACGCAACGGTCAGCACCGCTACAACAATATCGACCACAGTATGTGTACCTCCTTTGTGACGGTCAAGGCGATCCTCTCGGGCAGCACCGATAAGTCTGCGATCTGGAATGTCAACACCGAGAAGGAGTATCACGAACAGGGTTCGGAAGAAAAGTAATCTTCGGGAGTTACTATGAGAAAAGATACAAAAAGCTCTTTGGAGTTCCTCTTTGACCGATTGGCAAAGCATCCGTTCATTTCCGTAGGGGCGATGTGCGTGCTGCTGTTTTTCTTCGGCTTCTGCGACAGCGCCAACTTTACTGCCGGTAGCTATATC
>CACZAW010000073.1 GCA_902779225.1 uncultured Ruminococcus sp.
TGCTGTTCATTCTGATCATCGCGGGTCTGGTACAGCTCGTTGAGATCATCCTCAAAAAATACATTCCCTCGCTTTATCAATCGCTGGGTATCTATCTGCCTTTGATCACCACCAACTGCGCCGTGCTGGGCGTCACCATGCTGGTGCTGCAGAAGGTCGACGGAACCACGCTGTATACCTACACCTACGGTCATGCGCTGGTCAATGCGTTCGGCGCAGGTATCGGCTTCATGGTCGCCATGGTCATGTTTGCCGGCGTCCGCGGAAGGCTCGAAAGCGCGGATATCCCCAAGGCGATGAAGGGTCTGCCCATCACGCTGGTATCGGCTGCGCTCACCTCGCTGTCCTTCCTCGGATTTGCGGGCGTAGTCGACAAGCTGATCCCGCTGGGCTAAGGAGGCGAGAGGATGAATACGATTTTATTGGCTGTCGGTCTGGTTGCCGGCATCGGATTATTGATCGGTCTGATCCTGTCGATCGCCTCTATCATCATGGCGGTTCCGAAGGATGAAAAAGCGGAAAAGATCGAAGAGGCGCTGCCCGGCGCAAACTGCGGCGCGTGCGGCTTTTCGGGCTGCTCCGGCTATGCCGAGGCGCTCGCGCAGGGCAAGGCGGAGGTCGGACTCTGCGCGCCCGGCGGCATCAGCTGTGCAAAGCAGATCTCGGAGATCCTCGGCGTCGCGGCGGGCGACATGGAGAAGAAGGTCGCCGTCGTACACTGTATGGGATCGCTGGACAACACCTCTTATAAAGCGGAATACATCGGCGTCAAAAGCTGTGCGGCTGCGGCGAAGGTAGGCGGCGGGCTGACCGCCTGCTCGTTCGGCTGTATGGGCTTGGGCGACTGTGAGGCGGCGTGTCCGTATGACGCGATCCATGTTTGCAACGGCGTCGCCGTTGTTGACGAAAAGAAGTGCAAGGCGTGTTCGATGTGCGTCAAGGCGTGTCCGCGCAAGATCATTTCGATCGTGCCGCTGAAGAATTCGGCAGTGATGCGCTGTTCAAATAAGGATAAGGGCGCTGCCGCCCGCAAGGCATGCACCTCCGCGTGTATCGGATGCAAAAAGTGCGAGAAGAACTGCCCGACCGGCGCGGTGACCGTCAAGGATTTTTGCGCGACGGTCGATCCCAAGCTGTGCAACGGCTGCGGCGCGTGCGTGGACAACTGTCCGCAGAAGTGTATTACCTATATCAGTCCGTATTAACGATCAGAAAATCCTGAATTTGGAGAATATACATGGTTGAAGTCAAACATTTAAGCAAGCATTACGGCAGGGTTCTTGCCGTTGACGATATCAGCTTTACGGCGAACCCGGGCGAGATCCTCGGTCTGCTCGGACCGAACGGCGCGGGCAAAAGCACAACGCTGAATATCATCACCGGATATCTGTCGTCATCCTCGGGCAGCGTCGAGATCGAGGGCTGTGATATCCTCAAAAACCCGAAGGAAGCAAAGGCAAAGCTCGGCTATCTGCCCGAGCAGCCGCCGCTGTACCTCGAGATGACGGTAAAGCGCTATCTGGAATTCATTTTTGATCTCAAAAAGGTGCGTCTGCCGAAAAAAGAGCATATCGACGAGGTCATGGAGATCGTCAAGCTGTCAGACGTCGCGGGACGCGTGATCCGCAACCTGTCAAAGGGCTATCGTCAGCGCGTCGGACTGGCGGGTGCGCTCATCGGCAATCCGCCTGTGATGATCCTTGACGAGCCGACCGTCGGACTCGACCCCAAGCAGATCATCGAGACCCGAAAGCTCATCAAGACGCTGGGCAAAAAGCACACCGTGATCTTTTCATCCCATGTGCTGAGCGAGGTCTCTGCCATCTGCGACCGCGTCGTGCTGATCAGCAAAGGCAAGATCGTAGCCGATTCGCCGATCGATAAGCTGTCGGAGGTCATCAGCGGCGCGGGAATGCTGTCGCTTGAGGTCGAAGGCGCGCCGAGCAAGGTCAAGGCGGCGCTCAGCAGCGTAGACGGCGTGCGCAAGGTCGTCAATACGTCGGGCAATCAGTATACCGTTTATTATCATACCGACGTGGATATCCGCCGCGGCGTTTTCAACGCGCTCGCAAAGGCGGACTGTCCCATCCTGAGCATGACGATGGGCGGCTTGTCCCTTGAGGAGAGCTTCCTCAAGCTGACCGAAGGAGGTGAGGACTGATGACTGCGATCTTAAAGCGGGAGTTGTATTCCTATTTTAATACGGCGGTCGGCTATGTTGTCCTCGCGGTTTTTTGGTTCTTTTCGGGACTGTCGTTCTATACCTACTGTCTGTTATACAACACCTCTTCGATGACGATGTTTTTTGCGTCGATGTTCATGATGATCCTTTTGATCACCCCGCTGATCACGATGCGGTCGTTCTCTGAGGAAAGGCGCCAGAAAACCGAGCAGGCGCTCCTGACGTCGCCGGTCAATTTGTTTGAGATCGTAATCGGCAAGTTTTTGGCGGCGCTGATACTGTTTTTGCTGTGCGTCCTGATCTTTGTCCTGTACGCGATCATCATCGCGGGCTTTACGGCGTTTGACTGGGCGGTGTTTTTCTCGACCATCCTCGGTCTGCTGCTGCTCGGCAGCGCGGTGATCGCGATCGATATGTTCATATCCTCGCTGACCGAAAGCCAGATCATCGCCGCGACCGTTTCGATCGGTATCGGCATCCTGATCGAGCGGTTGAGCAGTATCGCCAACTACATCAATACAGGCTGGGTCACCGACTTTATCAATAAGATCTCTTTTGATAAGCATTTTTCCAATTTTTCCACCGGCATCATCAGTCTGCCGAGTATCGTCTACTTTCTCTCCGTCACGGGGCTGTTCCTGTTTTTGACCGCCCGTGCGTTTGAGAAACGGCGCTTTAACTGA
Organism: uncultured Ruminococcus sp.; assembly: GCA_902779225.1. Taxonomy (GTDB): domain Bacteria; phylum Bacillota; class Clostridia; order Oscillospirales; family Acutalibacteraceae; genus Ruminococcoides. The sequence continues at coordinate 2,866 of CACZAW010000073.1, forward strand.
GGAGGTGCGACATGAGCAATAAGAATGCGAGAAAACCTTCCTCAGACAAAAAAGGGATCAAGGGCTTTTTCAAAGCCCGCCGCACCCGTATGGGCGCTGCTTTTATCAGCGTGACGGTGCTGGTGATCGCCGCTGTTGTTCTTCTAAACGTGATCTTCGGCGTATTGTCCGACCGCAGCGCCATGTATATCGACGTCACCGCCAACCGCAATTATAAATTGCAGCAGGCGACGCTCGATTATATCAAGGATCTCGATAAAGATGTGGATATCTATGTCCTCGCCAATGAGGACGATCTCCTGAACAATAATTCCGCCAACTATCTTTACTATGTGCAGGCAAATCAGCTGCTGCATGAGTTCGATTATAATTCGGACAAGATCCATCTGCACTATGTCGATCTGGTCAAAAACCCCACCTTTTTGGCTGCGTATCCGAACGTCAACCGTTCGCAGACCCATATGATGCTGATCACCTGCGGCGATAATTATACCACGCTCGATCCGACCGACGTCTTCGGCTATGATACCAAGACCTATCAGGAAGAGGGCTATATGTCCGTGAAATCCCAGCATCTGGAGCAGAGCGTGACCTCTGCGATCCTCAAGGTCAGCGAAAGCGAACGCGTCACCGTCAGCATCCTCTCCGGACAGGATGAGGAGGACTGCTCGGCGTTTGCCGCGAGACTGTCCATGAACGCCTACGACGTGGAGATCGTCAACCTGTATACCGGCGATATCTCGGAAAAGAGCCGCTGCCTGATTATCTACAAGCCGGCGGCGGATATCGACAAGGAGATGTATGAAACGATCTCCAAATGGCTCGACAACGACGGCAAATACGGACATAACGTCATGTATTTCCCGAACGACGAGGTCAAGGTCGATCTCTTCCCCAACCTCAACGCACTGATCGCCGACTACGGTATGGAGGTCGACTACGCATATATTTTTGAAAAGGACGAGAATCATCTGATCCCCGGCAACAATCTGAACAATTCGCTCTTTGACTATGCCGATGAAGAGTTTACCAAGAATCTGAACCACAAGGAAAAGAAGATCATCCTCGGCGGCGCGCGCGGTACCATGCCGATCAAGACGCTGGATACAGCGGTCGCCACAAGTCTTTTGGTATCCTCCGACAATGTCGACCGATTCGATATCGCATCACAGGAGCTGGGTAATGTAGAGGGCACCCTCTGCGGCGCGGCGATCGGCAGAAAGGGCAAGTCGGTCGCTACCGGCGAAGATTCCGCGGTTGTTGTCGTCGGCTCCTACTACGCGGTCAGCAATCTGTATCTGACCGCCGACACCTACAACAACACCGAGTACTTTATCAATATGATGAACACCCTCACCGAGAACGAGAATACCGGTATCATTATCGAAGGAAAAGATCCTACCTCGACCGAGCTGGGTATCAGCGCTAAGAGCGACCTCAGCTTTTTGGGCGCGCTGGTCAGATTCATCCTTCCCGGACTGGTACTGATCGCAGGACTTATCGTATGGATCAGAAGGAGGCATCAATAATGGCAAAAGCCGATGAGGAGAAGAAGCTCTCCGCTCCCGAAGAAGAAATCAAAGAAACCGAAGTAACGGAAAAAGCCGACGACGCGCTGGAGAATTATCTCAGCCGTTCGCAGGAGCCCGACAACAAGGATAAAAAAGCGCCTGCAAAACGCAGGCTCAGCAAAGGCGCGATCGGTCTGATCATCGCGATCGTCGCGGTGGCGGCGCTGATCATCATCGTCGTCGCCGTGATCAATCAGCCCGTCAAGCCGATCGATGAGGAAGAGCTGCCGGCAAAGCCCGTCGAGATGGCGACGACCGTCGACGAAAAGGGCGAGCATCATGTCGAGATCGCTACCGACGCGGAGGGAGAGATCAAACAGAACGGCTACGGCGAACTGATCTCGTATATTCCCGCGCAGATCAGCAAGATCGAGGTCGAAAATTCAGCTGGCTCCTTTATCGTGAATGCAGAAACCCCCGAGGGCGAGCATACCGTTTATACGATCACCGGCTTTGAGGGTTACGACCTGAGAGAAGATATGGCGGATTCGGTCGCCAACGACGCGTCGACCCTGACCTTTACGACGGTCGCCGCCGTCAACGCAAACCTCAAGGACTTCGGTCTGGAGCAGCCGCGCGCGACGGTCAAGGTAACGTATACCGACGACACGAGCGCGATATTCAAGGTCGGCAACGAAGCCGACGGCGGCGCCGGCACCTATGTGACCATGGGCGGATCGAGCGATGTTTTTCTTGTGGAAAACGAAGCCGTCGACAGCTTCCTTTTCAACGTGCTGGATCTGATCAGCTACGAGATCACAACGAAGGCGGATAACGTCGAAAACGACGCCTTCTCTGTGATCGAGGTGAGCGGTTCGCGTTATCCCGAGGCGATCACGATGGTTCCCAACACCGACGAGGCGGTCAAGGCACAGTATCGTCTGACCGCTCCCAAAAATATGTTTGCCGACGACTATGAGGGCAACGATATCGCCGGTTCGATCCGCGACCTGTATGCCGAGAGCGTCGTCTGTGTGAATCCCAGCGATAAACAGCTCGGCGACTTCGGTGTAAAGACGCCGTATGCAAAGGTACACGCGGTCTATCCCGATACCGAGATCGAGCTCTGCTGTTCTGCGCCCGACGATAACGGCATGGTCAATCTGTACCATCCCGAAAAAGGGATCATCTACACGATCAATCATTCCAAGCTGGGTTGGGCAGGCACCAATATGGAACAGCTCCTCCCGAAGAATATCATCGAGCTGAACAAGGATATGATCTCGCATATCGACGTTACCTCGAAGGGCAAGGATTATTCGGTAGACGTCGAGCATACAACGGAAACGGTGATCGACGAGAGCGGCGAAAAACATCAGGTCCCCGCGATAGAAGCGAGCTTGAATAATAAGAAAATCCCCGAAGAGAGCACCCTGATCTTCTTCCAGAACTTCAACGCCATGAGCAATCTGGGTATGGTCGATAAATCCGGAACCAATGTGGTTTACCGATGGACGGTCAGCTATACCAACGGACGCGACGACGATACGATCGCGTTCTATGAAAACGGCGGCAAAAGCTGTCCCGTCGTCATGAACGGCGAGATCATCGGGTCGGTCTCCAAATCTCATGTTGCCGCGCTGCAGCAGGATATCATAGATATCGCAGCCGGCAAGACGCCGAAGAGCATGTAATCAAAAAACGCAGTCGCAAAATAAAAATTGTCATTCTGAGGCATCGCCGAAGAATCTGAAAGTGCTGACTTTTCCGTATTATTACACATGATAGGTGTTATGTAATTGGATGAATTGCACTTTAAGATCCTTCGCTAAAGCTCAGGATGACATAAGTTAGGGGCTATCGCTATTATTAATGCGATAGCCCCTCTTTAGTCAAGGAAGGTTTGTTTCGGCACGATCGCGCCGGTGCGGTACATATCGAGCAGACGATAAAGATCTTTGATCTCGTTTTGGATCGCGGCGCCGATATCGGTATCCTCTACCATCATGCGGTGGCATTCGGTCTCGACGATCTCCGATTTAGAGCGGATATCGAGATTCTCGCGCAGGGCTTCGTCGATGGTCGAGAAGGGACGGTGCGCCTTGAGCCGCAAGCCGTGTGAGTTATAGATCAGGGTATATCCGGCGATACCGGTTTTTTCGTGATAATTTTTGCAGAAGCCGCCGTCGATGACCAGCAGCTTGCCGTCGGCGCGGATGGGCAGCTCGCCCTTGACAGTGCGCACCGGCGTATGACCGTTGATGATATGCGCCGTTTCGGAATGCAGACCGAATTCCGACAGGATCATTTCACAGATCTCTTTGTTGTAATAGTGGCGATAGTAGGGGTTTTTCTCCTCATGCCACGCGCGCTCGTCGTCGATGAACGCGCGCTCAAAGCTCTTGATCTTTCTGCCGCAGAGGGGAGAGTTCTCGCCGCAGCTGAGATACCACATAAAATCCAGACCGCGGATATGCTTGCTGACGCCGTAGAAAGCGTGGCGGGCGAGGGTGTCCGCCATGTCAAAGTACGCCTTGCCGCTGAACTTTTCGCCGAAGAACTCGACCGCGCGCAGGGAGCCGTCGTCGTTCAAGGGGACGCAGCCGTGATACAGCAGGTTGCCGTTGTAGATCGTATACATCCCGCCCTTTTCGTAGAGAAAGGCGGTATGCGCACGCAGCTTTTCGCTTTCCAGAAACGCTGAGCGCAGATCGTCGATGATCGCCTGCTCGCCCTTGCTCAACGCGTAGGGATCATCGGGATCGAGGGTCGGGAAGCAGGTTTCGTTGAGCTTGTAGGTCGCGCCCTCGACAGTGATCTCGCCGCGCGTCAGATCCATTTTGTCGAGCAGGAGGCGATCGCTCATATCATACTCGGGATTGCGCATGATGATCTGTCCCTCGAGCTTGAAACGGATGACGGTGATCGCGAGCAGGGCGGCGTCCATCGGCTTTTTATCCGGATAAATATCGCGCGCAAAGGTAACGAGGTTGCGCAGGCTGACGCCGTAGCCGCTCTCGAGGGTGCGGACACAACGGTAGCTGATACAGTTGCGCACGACGGCGGCGATACAGGCGTCGCTGCCGCACGCCGCGACCATCCACAGGATATCGTGGTTGCCCCACTCGATGTCGAGCGAATGATGCCGCATCAGCAGATCGAGGATCTTTTCGGCGGAGTCGCCGCGGTCGTAGACGTCGCCGACGATATGCAGGCGGTCGACCGCCAGACGCTTGATCAGCTCGGCGAGCGAGATCACAAAATCGTCCGCGTTGATGCGAATGATGGTGTCGAGGATGTTGTTGTGGTAACGCACCTGATTATTGTCCTCGTCTTTTTGGGCGTGGAGCAGCTCGTCGATGATATAGGCGTAGTCCGCGGGCATCGCCTTGCGCACCTTGGAGCGGGTGTATTTGGAGGACAGCACGCGCGCCAGCTCGATCATCCGCTCGAGGGTCGTGCGATACCAGTCGCGTCCGATGTTTTTTTCGCGGCGGTTGAGGCGCAGCTTTTCGGCGGGATAGTAGATCAAGGTGCAGAGATCGTCCTTTTCATCGTCGGAGAGGGCGTCGCCGTAGAGCAGGTTCAGCTTTTCGCGGATGACTCCGG
>CACZAW010000074.1 GCA_902779225.1 uncultured Ruminococcus sp.
CCGAATCGCGGGCGTTGCTGCGCTCTGCAAATAATTCCTAATTATTCAACCCTTTTCCCGATATCCTCATTCGTTGGCAGATCGGCGATATGCCGCTGGATCGCGGTCGCGTCGAGGATCGTCACCGAGCCGTCGCCGTCCGCGTCGGCGGCAATCTCATTATAAGTTACTACTGCCAACTCGGCTAAGTGTCGCTGTATGCAGGTCGCATCAATAATGCTGACATCACCGTCGCCGTCTGCGTCGCCGAGAGTGATAGATATATTATCTACCCCACATATTATGCAAAAGTCTGATTCACCGGAACTAATAAGACAATGCATACTGTTATTGCAATCATAGTTATCAATAGCTATAAAAACATGATCATAGTCATTTGCATAACGTTCTGCTTTAGATCCTTTATAACCGTAGATAGTAGCTCTAATGCCAAGACCCCAAATAGTAGAATCACTATCAACTATTTTGCAGTTTGGATTCAAAAAGCAAATGCTGCCTAAACTATTACAATTACAAAATGCAACCGCGTCTATTATTTCAACACTTTTTGGAACCGTAATGCTCTTTAATGACGTACCGTTAAATGTACTGACAAGTATTTCTTTTACTCCGTATGGTATATTAATCTTAATCAGACTAAAACAATTACAGAAAGCTGCCCCTCCGATTGAAGTCACACTTCGAGGAATCGTAACCATTGTGAGTGCTTCGCAGTTTCTGAAAGCATTTTCTCCGATAGACTCAACTGTATCGGGCAAAGAAATCTCTGTCATTCTTTTACAATGATGAAAAGTATCATCCTTAATAGATCTGATTCCATATGGAATAACCATTTTCTTTAGCCGACTGCAATTGTAAAATGCGCCTGCACCTATAGAGTTTATAGTTTTGGGCAAATCGACCTTCTCTATTTCTTCGCATATCGAGAAAGCGTAACTACCTATGTCTGTAACGCTGTCAGGAATTTGTATTGATGTGAAATCGCAACGATAAAACAATGCATTTCCTATATATGTTATACCATCATTAATTATTATAGTTTTGATATCTCTTCTGTTTTTAAATGGGGAATCATTGATTTCAGAATCATTACCGTGCCAGCCATAGTTATATGTTTTACCCTTACCGCCAATTACTAATGTTCCATCTTCATATAGCATATACCATACATTTTCACCTATCTTACCGCTTTTATCAGATTCCTCATCAATCTCCGTCGGTTCCTTATAGGGCGGCTCTGTTGGTTCGGGCTCAGTCGCACAAGTTTCTATGTTCGGTTCAGTATTATATTCCTCAGGCGGATAGGTTTCTATCGGTTCCTGCGTTTCTTCGTCGTAATAACTAGCAGGGACACTGTCAGCCGAAGCCGAGAACACCATCGCCGACATCAACACAAGAATTAACAGTGCCGCTATCAATAATAAACTGATCGTTTTTTTCATACTAAATCATCCTTTCGGCATTTCGACACAAAAACATCAATGTATACACTCTTTCCTCGACAAGCTCGGAATGACAAGCGCCAACCCTCAGTCTGCTGCACAGAAAGCTCCCTTAGGTTAGGCGGCTGTTTCTTCTGCTTCAAATAAAAAGGCGCACGACCCGAAAGCCGCACGCCAAAAAACACATCCGCTCCGAATCGTCGCCAAACAATTTAAAGTTATCACTAAGCAGAAATGCAATAGGGATAGCAAACAAGAGCATAGTGTTTTTATCATGGATAATAAAAACACTATCCCATAAGAAGCATTTTTGCTCACATCAAAAGGCTATTAAACTTTAAATTGTTGGCACCTTTATCGTACCATATCCACCCGCTTTTTGCAACCATTAATTACGCATTTTACGTCGTTTTCCATGATGTTTCTTTACCGCTTTATTGACTAAAAGCGCGGTATATGGTAATATAATGCTCAGTGAATCAAAAACAGAAATCGGGTGCGGGCAAAGCCCGCCCATAACCATTCACCAAAACGGAGTGATATTATGCGAATCGTTATCAAGGTAGGCACCTCTACCTTAGCCCACAAGACCGGGCTTCTCAATATCAAGCGCGCGGAAAAAATGTGCAAGGTGATCTCCGACCTCAAGAACGCGGGTCACGAGATCGTTCTCGTGTCGTCCGGCGCGATCGGCATGGGTCTGGGCAAGCTGGGACTTACCAAGCGCCCCGACGACGTCAGCACCTGCCAGGCTGCGGCAGCAATCGGTCAGAGCGAGCTGATGTATACCTATGACAAGCTCTTTTCCGAATACAACCATACCGTAGCGCAGATCCTGATCACCGGCGCGTTCGTCACTATCGAGGACTACGGCAAGAACCTCAACAATACGCTGTTCCGCCTGCTGGAGCAGGGCGTCATCCCGATCGTTAATGAAAACGACACCGTCGCCACCGAAGAGATCATCATCGGCGACAACGACACCCTCGGCGCGATCATCGCAAACCGCGTGAACGCCGACCTGCTGATCATCCTGTCGGATATCGACGGCTTCTTCACCGGCGACCCGAACACCGATCCCAACGCCGAGCGCATCAGCGTGGTCGAAGAGGTCACCGACGAACTGGAGGCGCTGGCTGGCAAGCCGGGCTCACGCCTCGGCACCGGCGGCATGGTCACCAAGATCAAGGCGGCAAAGCTCGTCACCGAAAACGGTATCGAGATGGTCATCGCCAACGGCAAGGATCCCGACATCATGTATGATATTTTGGAAGGCAATGCGATCTGCACCCGCTTTTTACCGAAAAAATAACCGGCTCCCTTTTTCCGTAGGGGAGGGTCTTGACCCTCCCGCCAAGCCTTCCCCTTGAGGGGAAGGTGGGCTTTTCAGCTCCAAAAGAGCTGAAAAGGTCGGATGAGGCGTCACGAAGCACTCAAAATCTCCCGCGACAACGACCGCCGCAGGCACTATACCAACTACCCAAAAGGAGAACTACTATGACAACACAGGAATTATTAGTCAAAGCAAAAGCTGCAAAATGCGCGCTTAACAAATACACCGTCGAGGATATCGACCGTGCGCTGACCGCGATGGCGGACGCGCTGGTTGCCGATACCGACGCGATCTTATCCGAAAACACCGTAGATATCGAAGCCTCCCGAGGCGTCATCAGCGACGTCATGATCGACCGTCTGTCGCTGAGTAAAGAGCGCATCGAAGGCATGGCGCAGGGCATCCGCGACGTGGTCAAGCTGCCCTCGCCCGTAGGCAAGGTATTGAAGCGTGTCGAGCGTCCCGGCGGTCTTGTCATCGAAAAGACCTCGGTCGCTCTCGGCGTGGTCGCGATCATCTATGAGAGCCGCCCGAACGTCACCTCCGACGCGGCAGCCCTCGCATTGAAGAGCGGCAACGTCTGTGTGCTGCGCTGCGGTAAAGAAGCGCATAAAAGCGCCGCCGCGATCGTCAAGGCGCTGCAAAAGGGACTTACCGCCGCCGGTCTGCCCGAGGACTTCGTTCTCCTTGTCGAGGATACCACCCGTCAGAGCGCCAATGAGCTGATGACTGCCGACGGCTATGTCGATCTGCTCATCCCCCGCGGCGGTCCCGGACTGATCAACGCCTGCGTCAAAAACGCCACCGTGCCCTGCATCCAGACAGGCACCGGTATCTGCCATATCTACGTCGACGCGTCCGCCGATATCGATATGGCGCTGAATATCATCGAAAACGCCAAATGCTCGCGTCCCTCTGTCTGCAACGCCGAGGAGGTGCTGGTCGTCGCGCGTGAGATCGCGCCCGCATTCCTGCCGAAGCTGAAAGAGCGTCTGGTCGATAACCGCGCCGAGAACCCCGTCGAGCTGCGCCTCGATCCGGAGGCTGCCGCGATCATCGACGGTACTCCTGCGGGCGAGAACGACTTCGACACCGAGTTCCTCGACTATATCCTCGCCGTCAAGATCGTCGGCGACGTCGACGAGGCGATCGCGCATATCAACCGCCATTCCACCGGTCACAGCGAGGCGATCGTCACCTCCTGTGATACAGCCGCCGAAAAGTTCACCCGCGGCATCGACAGCTCGTCCGTCTATGTCAATTCGTCTACCCGCTTTACCGACGGCGGTGAGTTCGGACTGGGCTGTGAGATGGGTATCTCTACCCAGAAGCTCCATGCCCGCGGCCCGATGGGTCTCGAGGAGCTGAATACCTATAAATACATCATCCGCGGCAACGGCAACATTCGTTAACCGGCACTAACAACTAACCACTGACCACTAAACAAAGCTGTAGGGGCGGGTCTTGACCCGCCCGTTTGAACATCAAAATTGATGTTCAACATTAATCCTGCGCATCTTTTTCCCGGTACGCTTGGATAACCCATTGAAGAGTTATCTAAGGTCGCGCGCGATCGGGAGGGTCAAGACCCTCCCCTACAATACAGTTACAGAGAGGAATACTTATGTATACATTCGGATTTATCGGAACCGGAAATATGGGCGGCGCGCTGGCAAAGGCCGCCGCAAAATCCACCAAAAGCATCCTGCTCGCCGATCACTTTGCCGAAAAAGCGGAAACGCTGGCGGCGCAGCTCGGCTGTGACAGCGCCGACAACCTCGCGGTCGTCAAAAGCTGCCGCTACGTCTTTCTCGGGGTCAAGCCCCAGATGATGGCGGATATGCTCAAATCGGTGCGCGACGTCATCTGCTGCCGCGAGGACATCATCCTCGTCACCATGGCGGCGGGACTGTCCATCGAGACCATCCGCGAGCTGGCGGGATGGGATTATAAAACCATCCGCATCATGCCCAACACACCTGTTGAGGTCGGCGAGGGCGAGATCCTTTATTCTCCCGCCGAGAACGTGACGCAGGAGGAACTGGACGAATTCCTGACCCTGATGCAGCACGCCGGCAAGCTGACCGCGATCCCCGAAAGCCTGATGGACGCGGGCTGCTCCCTGTCCGGCTGCGGCCCCGCGTTCGTGTTCAAATTCATCCGCGCGCTGGCGCAGGGCGGCATGAACGCCGGTATTGACGAGGCGACCGCCATCGAGCTTGCGGCACAGACCGTCGTCGGCGCGGCAAAACTGCTCACCGCAAGCCCGCTCGACCCGCAGACGCTGATCCAAAACGTCTGCTCGCCCGGCGGCAGCACCATCGAGGGCGTCAAATCCCTCGACGCAGATGATTTTGAGGCGACCGTCGCAAAAGCGGTCGGCAAGTCTTACGAAAGAAATCTTGAGCTCGGAAAACAATAATCCGGTCTCTCGACGCGCCTGCTTTACGGGAGCGTCCTTTGCTGTAGGGAGAACACCATGAATCATACAGGTCTTGTCCTCGAGGGCGGCGCGATGCGCGGGCTCTTTACGATGGGCGTACTGGACACCTTATTAAAACACGATATCATCATACCCAACGTCGTCGGCGTGTCGGCGGGAGCCGCATTCGGCTGCAACTACAAATCCCGCCAATACGGACGCGCGCTGCGCTATAATCTGCGGTATTGCCGCGACTGGCGCTACTGCTCATTCCGCTCGCTGATCCGCACAGGCGATCTGTTCGGCGCAGAATTCTGCTACCGCACCCTGCCGTTTGAGCTGGATCCCTTTGACTGTCTGACCTTTGACACCTCGTCGATGGATTTTTGGGTCGTCGCGACCGACGTCCTGACCGGTAAGCCGGTATATCAGCGGCTCGACAGAGTCGATGACGACTGCATGGAATGGATCCGCGCATCGGCAAGTATGCCGATGGTATCGCGTCCCGTTGAGGTAGGCGGCTACACCCTGCTCGACGGCGGCATGAGCGACTCCATCCCGCTGAGATTCATGACCGATCGGGGGATCACGAAAAATGTCGTTGTTCTCACACAGCCGCGCAGCTACAAAAAGCAGCCGGCAAATCCCCTGCCGCTGAAGCTGTTATTGCGTCAGTATCCCGCCATGGTCGATGCGATGACAAACCGTCATGCGATGTATGCCTTTCAGCGCGCGTATGTCTTTGAAGAGGAAAAAGCAGGAAACGCTTTTGTGATTTGTCCCGAAAAGCCGCTCGACGTCGGTCACACCGAGCACGATTCAAAGAAGCTGCAGGCGACCTATAACAAGGGCGTCCGCGCGGCAGAATCGGTTCTCTCCGATTTGAAAGCCTTTTTGCGAAACGATCATTCACCGTCACCGTAAATAAAAAAATGCAACCGGACTGCCATATGAGCAGTCCGGTCGTTTATTTATGAGGATTTATGAAAAGATTCTGTCAATTCGGCTTTGCAGGAGGCTCTCCGTTGTCGGAGCCGTTGCCCTCGCCGGGCTTAGCGGGAGGCGTGCCGCCGTTGCCGCCCTGACCTCCGCCGGTGGAAACGACAGCGATCGCCTCGCCTTGGGATGCGGAGCCCGCAGTGTATTCCTTGCCGTTCACATACAGCTTGTGACCGTTGAGGTCGATGCTGTCTGCGTCACAGGTAAGAGAGGTGATATAGCTGTCGGCGGTCAGCGTCCATTTGGAATTGCCGCTGAGTTCGACATAGACCTCGCCCGCCTGAGCGTCGGAGTTGATCGCACCGTTGAAGACAGAGCCGTCTGCAAGATAAAGGTTCAGATGGGAGACCTTATCCACGAGCATATTGCCGTTGATCTCCTGCTTTGACGCTTTCAGAGTGACCTGACCGCCGTTGCTGCCCTCGCTGCCCCAGCCTGCCGCCGCTGCGCGCAGGAAGTAACCGTCGCCGTCCTTATTGACGATCGTCGCGTCCGTCAGGCTGATCTCGGTCGCGGTGTTATTGACAAAGAAGACGTCGCCGTTCATGTTGGTGAGGGAGCCGCCGTTCATCGTAAAGGACGAGGTGCCCTCAGCCGCATCACCGGACATACTCTGGTAGATCATGACCGCTTTGTAGACGTCGGATTTGTCGCTGTTGAGGGTGTTGTTATCGGCGCTCAGGTTCACGTTGTTCAGCGTGACGCTGTTCTTGCCCTCGACGACAACGCCCTCAGAGGCGGTCGAGGTCAGATCGGCGTTGCTGACGGTAATGTCTGCGGTAGAGTAGATGACAGGCGAGCCGGTACCGGAGGTGGTATAGCTGCCGCCGTCAACATTGACGGTACCGCCGCCGCGGTCGGAGCGGATCGCCGCAGACGACCTGCCGGAGGTGTTGATCGTCAGGTTGGAGGCGTTCATCGTGCCCCCTCCTGTCGTCATCAAACCGCCGGAGCAGTTGCCCGAAGTCTCGATGTACGAATCCTTGATATTGACGGTCGTGCCCTCACCGTAGCTGAATACGGCGTTCGCGTGGGTGCCGTCAGTTTTTACTACCATCTCGCTGAGGTCGAGGGTTCCGCCGTTCGTTGCGAAGATCGCGGCGTTATCGCCGTAAAAGTCCGCCTCGTCATTCTGCGAGCTGTCGCCCGTTTTGGTGACCTTGGTATTCTTGTATGAGGCGGCTTCGCCGTCTGCGATGATCGCGTGCTCGCCGCCCGTTGAGTTCTCGATGGTTTCGTTAACGGTGATCTCATCCTCGCCGAGCGCCGTCTTTGCGGCTTCGGTCGCCGCATCGGTCGCAGCGTCAGTCGCCGCCTGATCGGTCTCGGCGGAAGCTGCGGCGGCAGTCTCCGATTGCGTCGCTTCTTTTGCGGAATCATTGGCGCCGCAAGCTGCCAGCGAAACGGTTATCAATCCCGATAAAAGGATCGCTAAGCCTTTTTTCGATAAATGTTTCATAAAATAACCTCCTATTGATTTACTGTAATGCTATCATATCCTGCGTTTTTGATAACCGTATGATCTCGGTGTGAAAACTGTGTGAAAAAGAATTGACAGGGTATCGGCAGTCAGATATAATTAAAATGTATTATTCTATTCTCAGGAGGATATTATGCGCAGGTTCCTATCATTGACTCTTGTTTTGGTTTTATTATTCTCTTTGTTTTCCGTATCGGCGTTTGCCACAGATGACAACGGCACGCCCGGTGAAGGGATCGTCGGCAATGACGGCGG
>CACZAW010000075.1:0-610 GCA_902779225.1 uncultured Ruminococcus sp.
CCGCGCGATCTGATGCCCTATATCGAAAAGCATTTTCCCGTCCGCAAGGACAGGCTCGGCACCGCGATCATGGGCGTTTCGCAGGGCGGCACCAAGGCGCTGGCGACAGGCTTTGCCAACCTCGACCGCTTCGGCTATATCGCGTCCTTTGCGCCCGATCCCGGCACGGTACCCACCAAGTTTCTCAAAAAATCCATCTGGAACAAGCCGCTGCTGAAAGACGGCTTCCCGCAATACGATCCTGATCTAGACCCGTACTACCTCTATCTCGCTGTCGGCGCGGACGATCCCGAAAATGTCGAGGTCACAAAGTATTACGGCAAGCAGCTCAAGCGCATGGGCTACAAAAATCAGACCGACGTCGTCAAGGGTTACGAGCACGATTCGGATTTCTGGCGGGTCGGCTTCTATAACTTCCTCAATAAAATATTCAGACCGTAAAAGAAAGCTGCTTCGATCATGAAGCAGCTTTCTTCTTATTTTCGGCTTTACGCCTTCTCTTGACAGCGGAGAATATATCCCGGAGCCTGAACGCGTAAAACTGTTCGCGGTATATGTAGTTGATCTGTATGCCATACAGCAACAGCAGCATCATAAAATAGATCCACAT
>CACZAW010000075.1:626-8532 GCA_902779225.1 uncultured Ruminococcus sp.
AAAAAAGAGGAAAACCGAACCGAGGCTGCCGTACAGGGAAGAGGAAAAATATTTGCTGTACAGGCCGATGCCCCAGGTCAGCACGCCCCATGCTATCGCGGTGAAGATCATCCCCGGCAGCAGAACGCGGAATTTGATGAACCGCTTATCGGCGATCCTGTTTCTCAGGAAGAGCTTGAGCGCCAGCGTCATGAACAGGATCAGCAGCACCGACGCGATGATATAACGGAATCCGAACAGAAACTCCGTCAGGAACGATAATTCTCCGAATACCTCCTTCAGGTAGTCGTCGACAACAAAATTGAGGATCATCAGGAAAAGATAAACCAGTATCATTACCAGCAGGACAGCGGTGTATCCCATCGCGTAGATCCTGCGGATCAGCCACAGGCGTTTCGGCTCGATGCCGTAGATGCGCGAGATCCCGTCGGTGATGATATACAGACCCTTGCCTGCCGACCACAGTGCGATCACCGCCGTGACGATCGTCAGACCGGACGAAGCCTGCTGAAAGGTTTCCAGGATGTAGCGCTTCAAAAACTCGGTCAGATACTGCATATCCGCCGACTGCGCGGGAGTGAGAACGCTTCCCTCGTTTGAGATCCTTTGCAGCGAGTCGGAATTCGGATTGCCGCCGAGCATCGTGATCAGCGACAGGATAAACATCACGAACGGAATGAGCGACAGCACGATGAAGAACGCCGATTGACCTGCGAGCGCATTGATATTGTCAGTCTTGTTTTTTTGAAGAAAAATCTTCACCTGATAGACGACGGAGAAGAAAGCGGCAGCAACTTTTCGGTTTTCTTTTTTGTATCGTTCGATCCTTTTTTTATCCCGATCAAGCCCCTCGAAAATCTTGCTTTTCAGCTTGTTCGGGATTTTTTGCTTTTTCTTGGTTTTCATTCCCTCACCTCCTGACAGATCGCGAGGATTGATGACAATTGTATTAATCAGTATAACCTAAACGGCATATGAAATCAATAGTCAATCCCAATATTGACGAATAGCGCCGGGGGTGGTATGATGAATAGTGGATTCAAAGGAGGCTAATCATGAAACTGGAACCGATTGTACAATCTTTGCTCGATACCGACCTGTATAAATTCAATATGGATCAGGTCATTTTCCATAAGCATACCGATCTTTGCGGTCAATACTATTTCAAGTGCCGCAATAAAAACGTCCGTTTCACCAAAGAGATGGCGGAGGAGATCAATGCCCAGATCGATCATCTGTGCAGCCTGCGCTTCACTAAGCAGGAACTCAACTATATGCGCTCCATCCGCTTCATCAAGAACGACTATGTCGAATTTCTGCGGATCTGGCGTCCCATCCGCGACTATGTATCCGTCAGGCTCTCTCCCGAGGGCGAGCTGCAGGTCATTGTCGACGGCCCGCTGTTCTCCGCGATGCAGTTCGAGATCTATCTGCTCGAGATCATCAACGAGGTCTATTTCCGCATGTCGTATGATTACGACGAGCTGCTCGCGTCCGCAAAGGAAAAGCTGGACGCAAAGATCAAGGCGCTCATGGACGGCACCTATACCTTCAAATTCGCCGAGTTCGGATGCCGCCGCAGACTGTCCCGCGAGTGGCAGGACGAGGTCGTCCGCCGTCTGACGAGCGAGACCGACAAATGTGTCGGCACCTCCAACGTCTACCTCGCGATGAAATATCACCTGACGCCCATCGGCACCTACGCCCATGAGTATGTCCAGATGTATCAGGGCATCGACAAGATCCCGCTCGCCTATACCAACCATTACGCGATGCGCGACTGGTACGACGAGTACGACGGCGATAACGGTACCGCCCTGACCGATACCATCACCACCGACCTTTTCCTCATGGATTTCAACCGCTCGATGGTCAACAACTACTCCGGCGTGCGCCACGACTCCGGCGACCCCTATGAATGGGGCGAAAAGATCATCAAGCATTATCAGTATTACGGCGTCGATCCGAGGACCAAGCAGCTTTTGTTCTCCGACAGCCTCAACTTCGACCGTGCGCAGGAGCTGCATGATTATTTCAAGGAAAAGACCCGCGTGACCTTCGGCATCGGCACCTTCTGCTCCAACGATACCGATAAGGAGCCGCTCAATATCGTCATCAAGCTCCAGTATGTCAACGGCAGACCCGTTGCCAAGCTCTCCGACGACAGCGGCAAATCCATGTGCCGCGACGAGGCATATCTCGATTATCTCGAGCGTTCCGTCGCATTCCGCCTCCAGCGCGAAAAAGTGACCGAGGAGTAACCGATGATTCATTGTCCCAACTGTGCTGCGGGACTGCGCTTTGAGATCGAATCTCAGCAGATGCTGTGCGATCACTGCGGCAGCCGCTTCGATCCCGCGGCGATAGACGACAAAGTCAAAGATGACGCAAAGAAGGCGGAGATGTTCGACAGCTACGTCTATGTCTGTCCCTCATGCGGCGCTGAGCTGATGACCACCGACGAGACCGACGCGATCGGCTTTTGTCCGTTCTGCGGCGGCGCGTCGATGCTGTTCGACCGCGTACGTCAGCAGTGGCGTCCCGATTACGTCATCCCGTTTCAGATCACCAAGGAACAGTGCAAGGAGCAGTATGTCAAGGCGGCAAAGCGCTCCTTCATGACCTCCAAAAAATACCGCGATCCCGCGCTGATCGAAGAGTTCCGCGGGATCTATATGCCGTTCTGGGAGTATCAGGCGATCCAGAAGGGCAAGTATGTCCTCAAGGGTGAGACCAAAGGCGCGTTCAGTATCGACAAGTATGAGGTCACCGGCGACATCGACCTGACGCTGGACGGCTACGCTCACGACGCGTCGATGGCATTCGACGACCGCATCAGCGAGAATATCACGCCCTACGACATCAGCGGCCACAAGCCGTTCGCCCCCGGCTATCTGTGCGGCTTCTACGCCGATATCGGCGACGCCGAGGACGCGCATTATCACACCAAGGGCAAGGACTGCATGGAAGAGGACACCGCACGCCTGCTCTCTCAGGATAAAAGCGTGACGGGCGGCGGCAAGATCAAAAAGATCAAGGTCGCCCCGGAGGACGCGAATATCCCGACCGCGATCACCGGCGCAAAGCGCGTGCTGTACCCCGTGTGGTTCATGAGCTACCGCAATAAGAACAAGATCACCTATGCCGCCGTCAACGGTCAGACCGGCAAGGTCAGCGCGGATTTTCCCGCCAGCCCCCTCAAGATCGTTATTGCCATACTGCTGTTGGGCGCCGTCTTGGCAGGACTGTCCTTTTTCCTGCCGTCGGTCAAAGCCAACATCACCCTTGTCATCACCGCGATTCTTCTCGCGGTGGGCTCGGGCATCCTGTACGCCAATTATCACGCCGTCGTCAATCCGACGACAGGACTGGATCAATCCGAAGAGGCAAAGCGGTTTGAAAAGCACAGCGCACTTCGCGCGTTGATCGTGATCGCCGCCGTCATCATCGGCGTCATCGCGGCGATCATGGACTTTGCCTATAATATCTGGTCGTATTTGCTCAGCTTCCTATTGGCAGGGATCCTGTTCTGGCTGATGATCCTGCATATCCGTTTCCAGGTGGCGATCGCCAAGCGCAGACCGCCCCAGTTCCAAAAGAAGGGAGCGGAATATGATGAAAAATAGACCTTTCCGAATATTATTCTTGTTTTTGACCGTCTGCCTGACGGTTGCCTTTTGTATTCCGTCGGTCGGCGCAGCGTCGGGCGGAAAAGCCTCCGATTATTTGAAGAAGCAGACAGCCATCGCCGCCCGCAGCAGTAAAGATACCGTCCGCTTTACCAACAGTGACAACGGCTTTGTTGTCCGCATCGTCGATGAAGAAGATCTGCTCACGCCCAGAGAGATCATGCTGTTGAGCAATGATATCTCCGATCTGACCGACTACGGCGACGTGATCTTCTGGAGCTGTTCGGTGCCGGAGGAGGAGCAGCAGGAGCAGCTCGATATCTGGCAAAATGAGAAGGACGGTTCCGTGCGCAGTACCTGTATCATGGTGATCAATTTCGAGACCGGCTATATCCATATCTATACCGGCGGCGATTTCCACCGTAAAACGAAGCAGAAAAAATTGCAGGAGATCACCGACGGGATCATCCCTTACATCAACGACGGAGAATACTATACCGCCGCCAAAGAGGGCTTTTCGCAGGTATCCTATCAGGTGACCGGCAAACAGCCGCCGAAAACCGAGACTGCGACCGAGCCCGCGGACAAGGTGATCCCGAAGGACGAAGCCGTGCGATACGAGAACCCCGATACCGGCTATCAGGTCATGATCCTCGATAATGCCGATCTGATCTCCGACATTGAAGAGGCGATGCTCGCGGATACGATGCAGCCGATCACCGAGTACGGCAGCATCATTTTCTGGAGCACCAACGAGCGCACCTCCGACTCCGAGGCTCAGGCGCGCAAAAAGCGCTATTCCTACTACGGCTATGACAGCGCGGGGATCCTTGCGATCAATATGGCGACCCGCAAGGTCACGTTCCATGCCGACGGCGCGATGTATGACGCCGTCAGCGCGTCCGACGCGCGTTCCATCACGGATAACGTCAGCCATTACGCGTCCGAACAGGACTATTATTCCTGCGCAAAAGAGGCGTTCTCTCAGGTGTTGATGCGCCTGCGCGGTCAGGCGATCGCCGAGCCGATGAAGTACACCAGCTATGTGGTGATCTCCCTGATGCTGGCATTCGTTATCGTCGTCGGATTGGTGTTCGGCAGATTCAATCCGCTCAGCAAAAGGAATCACAAGCAGGCGAATCTCTACGGCAGCGGCACAGCGCTCGCAAGCCCGCCTAAGATCCGTAAAACCGGCTCCGAGACCCGCGCGTGGGTAACGGTACTGATGATTTTCTTGTCCTCACTCGGACCCGGCGGCGGTGGCGGCGGAAGCTCCGGCGGTGGGGGAGGAGGCTCCTCCGGCGGCGGTGGCGGCGGTTCGTCATCCTTCTAGTATAAAAGCTCTCACATCTTTCGATGCGAGAGCTTT
Organism: uncultured Ruminococcus sp.; assembly: GCA_902779225.1. GTDB lineage: Bacteria > Bacillota > Clostridia > Oscillospirales > Acutalibacteraceae > Ruminococcoides. Next base: position 5,625 of record CACZAW010000075.1, read on the forward strand.
TTTGGTGAAGAGTGAAGGATGAAGGGTGAAGAGTGAAGGGAGGACTCTGTCCTCACCTGATTCCTAATAGTATCGGGTGCGGGTGTCCCGCCCACAACCCTTCACCCTTCACCCTTAGTTCTTAACTATCTATGATTTCCCTGATCTCTTCCTCGGCGGTTCTGACCTCGTCATAAAAGTCCTCCGACGATACTCTGACCGCGCCGTTGCCGATGATGATCAGCTGTTCCATCAGATCGCTTGTCACGACCCGGACGCGGCGGTTCTTTTTGACCAGCTCGTGCGACGCTTTTTCAATATAGGTGTCGGCGGTCTCTGCCTCCTTGGTGTAGACGACGCTGATGTTATCGACCTGCTCGACCTCGCGGTCATGCCCCTTGACGCGGTATGCGTCAAAGACGAGGATCAGCTCGCATTTGCGCCATCCCTGATAGTTGCACAGGATGTTGATCAGTACGCTGCGCGCCGCGTCGATATTGTCCTCGGCGAGCGCCTTCAGCTTTTTCCACGCGTAAATGACGTTGTACCCGTCGACCAGCAGATATTCGGGGCCTTCGAACTTCGGTTCATAATGATAGCTGCGCTGCTTTTTGCCGGTGGTCGCGTCATAGCGCCGCTGCGGGGTGTAGCTGTTGTCGGACCGCTTTTTGACGGGGCCGTAGGTGCTTTCAAAGATGCTCATCAGCTCCTTGTCCAGCGCAAAGATATCGTCCGACGACCGATACCGCGCAAAGCGCTCTGCGGGAGCCGCGCTTTCTGTCTGCCGCGCGTTCATCACGCTGCTTAAGTGCATCCGGCTCTTGACCTCGTCCCATTTGACGCTGTGTCCCGCGCCGTGCGAGCAAAAGATCGAGTCGCAGGGATTGTCTGTGTCCGCGTCGGGATCATAGCCGATCGCCGCGATCACCTCGTCGGCGTTGTGACACGGCTCATAGCCGCTCAGGGTGCAGGAGAGCCGTCCTTTGCCGCGCGTATACTGCACGACCTCCTTTGCGTAATCCCGCATGGTCGCGACCGGACATTTGCCTCGAATGACAGCCGACTCACCGTCGATCTCGGGCGGCTCAAAGCTGCCGTACAGCTTGCCGATATCCGACATCGCGCGCCCCGCGTTATCGGCGGGGACTTCAAGGATGTATTCATACACCGGCTCCAGCAAAACGGATCTTGCCGACCGCAGACCCTGCCGCACGGCGCGATAGGTCGCCTGCCGAAAGTCGCCGCCCTCGGTATGCTTCGGGTGCGCCTTGCCCGCCGCGAGCGTGATCTCCATATCTGTGATCGGCGAGCCGGTCAGCACGCCGATATGTGTTTTTTCATACAGGTGCGTGAGGATCAGCCGCTGCCAGTTTTTGTCGAGCAGATCCTCCTTGCACGCGGAGTTGAAGTTGAGTCCGCTGTCGCGCTTTGCGGGCTTTAGCAGCAGATGCACCTCCGCGTAATGTCTGAGGGGTTCAAAATGCCCGACCCCCTCGACGGTGTTTTCGATGGTTTCCTTATAGATGATGCTGCCCTGACCGAAGTCGACGTCCATCCCGAACCGCTCTTTGATAACGCTCGCCAGCACCTCTGTCTGGATATCGCCCATCAGCCGCAAATTGATCTCTCCCGACCTTTCATTCCATGTGACGTTCAGCTGCGGATCCTCCGCCTCGAGCTGCCGCATCCGCTGCATCGCGGTATGCGCGTCGACGCCGTCCGGGAGAATCAGGGTGTAGGTCAATACCGGCTGCAAAATCGGTTGCGCGGTATTCGTTTCGATCCCGAGTCCGTCGCCGGGCTTCAAAAAGTCGATCCCCGTCACCGCACATACGGTACCGGCACGCGCCTCGTCGATCGCGGCGAATTTCTCGCCCGAGTAGACGCGGATCTGGTTCACCTTTTCGCCGCTCGTATTCTGCGCCGCCTCCAATACCTCGCGCACCTTCAGACTGCCGCCGGTGATCTTCATAAAGGTCAGGCGGTTTTTCTGGTTATCCTGCGCGATCTTAAAGACCTTCGCCCCGAACGCGTCCCCGTATGACGGCATGGCCGTTTTGCGGTTCAGGCAGTCCAGCAACGCGTCGATGCCCTCGAGCTTCAGCGCCGAGCCGAACAGGCAGGGGAATACCTTTCTGTCGCGGATCGCCCGATTGATGCTGTCATCCGACAGCGCACCGCTCTCGTCATATTCCGCGAGCAAATCCTCGTCGCACAGCGCGAGGTTCTCATATAGGGCTTCCTTGTCGCCGCAGAAGTCCACGCATCCGCTGTCGAGCTTACTGTTCAGCTGCGCCGTGATCAGCCGACGGTCAACGTCCGGCAGATCCATCTTGTTGATAAAGAGAATGCACGGTACGTTATATTTTTGCAGCAGCTTCCACAGCGTCGCGGTGTGACTCTGTACGCCGTCCGAAGCGCTGATCACCAGCACCGCGTAGTCCAGCACCTGTAAGGTTCGCTCTGCCTCCGCCGAAAAATCAACGTGTCCCGGGGTGTCGAGGAGGGTGATCTCGGTGTCGCCGCAGGTCATCATCGCCTGCTTGGAGAAGATGGTGATGCCCCTGTCGCGTTCCAGCGCGAAGGTGTCGAGGAACGCGTCGCGGTGATCCACGCGACCGAGCCTTTTCAGGTTGCCCGACGTATACATCATCGCCTCGCACAGGGTCGTCTTGCCCGCGTCAACGTGCGCCAGCACACCCAGCGTGATCTTTTTCATCCTCTCACCTCCGATCATTTTCCATAGTATAGCACAAACGCAAATGGGTGACAAGAGTGAGGGGTAAGGAATGAGGAGTTAGGAGTTAGGAATTAGGAATGAGGAATTAGGAATGAGGTGAGGGCGGAGCCCTCCCATAACCCTTCATCCTTCACCCTTCACCCTTCACTAAAAAAGCGGAGCCTCTCGGCTCCGCTTTTTTATTCTGTA
>CACZAW010000076.1 GCA_902779225.1 uncultured Ruminococcus sp.
ACTGGGACTGCATCGCGGCAACGAATAAACCGATACCGGACCTCACGGGAAGGAGCTGCACGGTTGGAATTGACTATGCCAAGACCACAGACTGGGTGGCGGTCAATGTCCATTTTAAGGATGGAGACAAGAGATACGACATCAATAAGGCATGGATCTGCGGAGAATCGAAAGACATCCCCAGAATAAAGGCTCCATGGAGAGAATGGGCTAAGACGCCCACAATGCTTGAGTATGTTGATGATGTCGAGATCCATCCGGAGACTGTCGCCGCTTATGTGAAAACGGTCGCGCAGCGGTATAAGGATCTCGGCACGCAGTGCATCGTGGTAAAATAGTACTTGAATTGACGGCTTAACCAAAAGGAGGAATCATATCTGAATGGATGAAAAAAAGGGGAAAATCAGATCTTTCCTGAAAAACTTTGAAAAAGAAGAAACCAGTCAGGTTTTTGAAAAAAACGAAAAAGACGCAAATAAGCTGTCTGCGGTCGCTATCGTTTTCAGTGCCTCCCTCTTGCTGATATCGTTTATCCTGAATGTGGTGGGAATCTTTGATATACCTGATAAAACGATGACAGCGCTGGCGATACAGGGCGTGATTGAGCTTGCTATCCCGTTTGTGTTATATCTGATCTTCAGAAATAAACGCGCTCCATGGCTGAAATACGTTATGGTAATCGGCTTGCTGCTGGTAATGATGCGCTTGTTCTCCGTGTTGAACCATAATGTTGTCTTAGTTATGGTGATCCCCGTACTGCTTTCCAGCAGATATTGCTCCAAGGCCTTTTCGATACTGATATCTGCTTTGGGCGTCGTAGCATTTGCCGCAGCCGAGCTCGGTACGGTGTTTTACGGTATCGCCGATCTGAACGTTTATCCCGCGCCTCCGGCAGGCACCGTCCTCGTGATGCAGGAAAAACTGAGAAGTACGATCCTCGCTTACGGTGCGGATACGTCGCAGATCATCAGTAAAACGATGTTTGACAGTTTCCTGCCGCGTCTGTTGGTTTATCTGCTGCTCTGTGTGATCTCGGTACTCATCGCCAAGCACGGTTATCAGATGGTCATGGACCAGAACCGTATCGCCAAGGCTGCCGCGGCGGCGAGCGTTGAACTCGAGACGGCTACGCAGATCCAGAACAGCATGGTGCCGAATATTTTTCCTGCTTTTCCCGGCCGCAGCGAATTTGACGTTTTTGCTTCCATGAACACCGCTAAGGAAGTCGGCGGAGATTTTTATGATTTCTTTTTGATCGATGATAATCATCTTGCGGTGATCATGGCTGATGTATCGGGAAAAGGCGTTCCCGCTGCATTGTTTATGATGGCGTCAAAGATCTTGATCAACGATCATACGCTGATGGGAGGCAAGCCCTCCGAGATCCTTATGCGGGTCAACGACATGATTTGCAAGAATAATAACGCAGAGATGTTCGTCACAGTCTGGCTGGGAATTCTGGAGATCGACACCGGAAAGGTGATCGCCGCGAACGCCGGACATGAATATCCTGTGATCTATCGATCCGGACAACGCTTTGAACTGCTGAAGGACAAGCACGGCTTTGTGGTAGGCGGAATGAGCGGTATCAAATACCGGGATTATGAATTTACATTGAATCCCAACGACGCGCTGTTCCTATACACCGACGGCGTTCCCGAAGCGTGTAACGCGGCGGACGAGCTGTTCGGGACCGAACGCATGGTTCAGTCTCTCAACCGATCTCCCGATGCTGATACAAGGCAAATCCTCAGCAATCTGAATGAAGATATCGAAAAATTTGTAGCCGGCGCGCCGCAATTCGATGATATAACCATGCTTTGCATTCGTTATCATGGAGGCAGTCCGGATACAACAAAAATAGAGAAGAAGGAGGAGTTATCATGAGTGAATTAACGCTGGACGCTACAATAGCCAATTTGGATAAAGTGACAGATTTCGTTAACGAGGAACTGGAAAAAATCGGTTGTTCCTTTAAAGCGATGACGCAGATCGACATCGTGATCGACGAATTGTTTTCCAATATCGCTTACTATGCATATAAACCGAACGTCGGACCTGTTACGGTTCTCGTCGACGTCGTTGACGACCCCGCCTGTGTGTTCATCACCTTTATGGACAACGGAAAGCCCTTCAATCCGCTGGAGGCTCGCGACCCCGATACGACCCTGTCCGCAGAGGATCGAAAGATCGGCGGTCTGGGCATATTCCTGGTGAAGAAAACAATGGATGAAGTCAGCTATGAATTTGCTGACGGAAAGAACATCCTCCGCATCAAAAAAAGTGTCAAGTAATCAATATCAATATAGAAAATAAGGAGAATCTATTATGACAATCAACAAAAAAATCAACGGAACCCAAATGTACGCAGAAGTTAACGGCAGAATCGATACCGTAACGGTCACCGAGGCGGAGAGCATCCTCAAGAGCGATCTTGACGGCATCACCGAGTTGGTACTGGATTTCAAAGGCCTGGATTACATCTCTTCCGCAGGACTCAGACTTCTGCTTACCCTGCAGAAAACAATGAACAAGCAGGGCTCTATGACGATCAAAAACGCCAACGAGACCGTCACCGAGATCTTTGACGTAACAGGTTTTTCGGATATTCTGACCATCGAATAAGATGATCAACGGGCATAGAATCCGCTCTGAAAAACCGTCGCCAGCTCCTGCGCGCATAGCAATTTTTCTTGTCGCCGCGATACTGTTGAAGGCGCTTGCCAATTGTATCGTCAGACATTTAACGCGCAGAAAAACACGTTAATTTGGAGGAAACTATGAGGCACACAATCGAATCCGGATTGCTTACCATCTTTTTAGAAGGGCATATCGACTCTGCGAACGCCGCTTTTGTTGAAAAGGAAGTCTTTGATGTGTTGAAGGAGACTTCTCCGGCACAGGTGATCGTTGACGCTGAGAAGCTCGAGTATATCAGCAGCTCCGGACTCAGGATCATCTTAAAGCTGCGTCAGCGATATGCGGATATCAAGCTGATCAACGCGTCCAGCGAGGTCTATGAGATCTTTGAGATGACCGGCTTTACCGAGATGATGACCGTTGAGAAGGCGTATCGACGCTTTGATATCGAAGGCTGTCAAATGATCGGTAAAGGCGCTAACGGCAAGGTTTATCGTTATAATCGCGATACCATTGTCAAGGTCTACAATCAGAACGCTGATTTGGAGGATATCAAGCGTGAACGCGAGCTTTCCCGCACGGCGTTTGTACTTGGCATCCCGACCGCTATACCGTATGACGTCGTCAAGGTAGGCGATTGCTACGGCTCTGTATTTGAGCTGCTGAACGCCAAGAGCTTTGACGAATTGATGATCGAGGACGCCGGCAATCTGGATTTTGTCGTCAAAAAAAGCGTCGAGATCGTTAAGATCCTGCATTCGACCGACGCGCCGCCATCGCTGCCTTCACAGAAGAACATCGCGCTGGAATGGGTGCTGCAGGTAAAAGGGTATTTTGACGAGAAGGATTACACAAAGCTCAAGTCGCTGATCCAGTCGCTGCCGGATAAAAAGACGATGCTTCACGGCGATTTTCATATCAAGAACATCATGCAGCAAAACGAAGATACGCTTCTGATCGATCTGGATACGCTCAGCTATGGTCATCCGATCTTAGAATTTGCATTCATGTTCAATGCTTATAAGGGCTTTGGCGTTGTTGATAAGCGCGTCATCGAGAATTTCCTCGGTTTTTCCGCTGAGACGGCATATCAGCTGTGGAGAAAAACGCTCGAACAGTATTTTGAAACCACGAATCAGGATAAGCTGGATGAAATCGAGCTGAAGGCTTCTGTCATCGGCTATCTGCGCGTCATGCGCCGTGAGATAACAAAGGGCAGACACCATACGCCGGAGGGCAGCGCGACGGTCAACGCCTGTAAAGAGATGCTTCTGTCGCTGCTTCCTCAATGCGATACCCTTGAATTTTGATTCGTTTTTACAGACATTACAGTTTTGCAACCGGGCTTGCATTCAGCAGGTCAATCGGTTATAATATTGCAGAATTCAAAAACAGAAAGAGGTTTATGTAATGAAAAGAATTATAGCTTTATCTTTAGCGGTTTTGATGATCGCGGCGCTGTTTGTTGCCTGCGGCGGTAAAAAGGATGACAGCAAGTCTGATTCCGCTTCTTCCGCCGATACCGCAAAAAGCGTCGATCTTGCCGCGCTTCTTGACAAGATCAATGAACAGTACGGCATTAACGACAGCTCCGTTCAGGGTCTGAAAAAGCTTTCGACCACCGATGAGCTTGATCGCTACTACAAAATCGCCGCTGACGATGTAAAGCAGTTTGCCGCAGAGCGTTCCAGCAGCTCTGAGGAGTTCATGGAGATCGTTATCGTGGAAGCGAACGATTCCGCTGCCGACAGGATCGCTACGCAGCTGAACAGCCGTCTTGACTCTCAGCGCAACACCGCTAAGAGCTACAGCCCCGAGTCCGCTGCGATGCTCGATGGTTCTCAGGTCAAGACGACCGGCAACTTCGTTTATCTTGTCATCAACGAGAAGCAGGATGAGATCAATAAAATGATCGAAGATGCGGTAAAATAATCTTTAATAAGATGTATAAGCAGGCGTGAAAACGTCTGCTTTTCTTTTTGTAAAGAAGCTGTAACCTATTACTGGCAATTTGGAATTATTCAGCGGTTGTGTTGTGGTATACTAAGCAAACATGAAAACGAATGAACGAGGAAGCATAATGAATAACTTGGATGAAATCAAAGCAAGATTCAGTAATATGAACGCGATGCAGCAAAAGGCGGTTTTCCATACCGAAGGACCGCTTTTGATCCTTGCGGGCGCAGGCTCCGGCAAAACGACGGTGCTGGTCAACCGTATTGAGTATATCATGCAGGCTGAGTTGGCTCAGCCTTGGCAGATCCTTGCCATTACCTTTACCAATAAGGCGGCGGGCGAGCTGAAGGACAGGATCGAAGCAGTCGGCGGAGACGGCGCGGAAGAGGTTTGGGCTGCTACCTTTCACTCGACCTGTGCGAGAATTCTCCGGCGTTACGGCGACAGACTCGGATTCAGCAGTCATTTTACCATCTATGATACCGATGACTCGCGCAGACTGATGAAGGAGATCCTCAAGCAACTGAATATAGACGAAAAGTTTTTATCGCATAAAACGGTTTTGAACGAGATCTCCAAGTATAAGGATAAAATGAAAGGACCGAAGGACGTCAAGATCAACGCAAGCTACGACAGCCGTCTGAAATATATCGCCGATGCGTATGAGCTATATCAGCAGCGGATGCAGACCTCCGATGCGATGGATTTTGATGATTTGATCTGCAATACCGTCAAGCTGTTTGAGCAGAACCCGGATGTTCTCGAATTCTATCAAAAGCGGTTCAAATACATTATGGTCGACGAGTATCAGGATACCAATAAGTCGCAGTATCGCTTGATCAGTCTGCTTGCGGCGATGCGCAATAATATCTGCGTCGTCGGCGATGACGACCAGAGTATTTATCGGTTCCGCGGCGCAACGATCGAGAATATCCTATCCTTTGAAAATGAATTCAAAGGCGCTGCGGTCATCCGCTTGGAGCAGAATTACCGCAGTACCGGCACGATCCTTGACGCGGCAAATAACGTCATCAAGAATAACATTGAGCGAAAAGGAAAGACGCTTTGGACAGAAAATCCCGTCGGCGAAAAAATAACCCTGCACACCGCCTCCAGTGAAAGGGAAGAGGCGATGTATATCGCCAAAACGATCCTTGACGGCGTTGCTGCCGGACGCAGCTTTTCCGATTATGCCGTGCTGTATCGCATGAACGCGCAGTCGAACGCGGTCGAGCAGGCTTTATCGCGCTCCGGTATCCCGCACCGCGTGATCGGCGGCCATCGTTTCTATGATCGCGAAGAGATCAAGGATATGACCGCGTATCTGCAGGTGATCAACAATCCTCATGACGATATCCGATTGCGCAGGATCATCAATAAGCCGAAGCGCGCGATCGGCGACACTACGATGAGCAAGGCGGCGGATATCGCCGCGGGCGTCGGAGAAAGCATCTATTCCGTTATCAGACACGCGTCGGATTATCCGCCCTTGTCGCGTGCAGCCGCAAAGCTGGAAGCCTTTACACAGCTGCTCGACGGATTGATCGAAGCCAATGAATCCGGTGATTATTCTTTAGCGGAATTATATAATCTCATTTTGGAGCATACCGATTATAAAAATTATCTGATCGCCGAGAAGGATGATTATGAACAGCGCATTGAGAATATCGACGAGCTGTCCTCCAACATCATCAAGTTCCAGGAGGATTACGGTGATGACGCCGATCTCGGCGCTTTTCTGGAAGAGATATCGCTGATGACCGATATCGACAATTATGATACGGAAACCGACAGTGTCGTCATGATGACGCTGCATTCTGCTAAGGGCTTGGAATTCCCCGTGGTGTTTATTCCCGGCATGGAGGAAGGTATCTTTCCGTCGATGCAGACTATCATCGAGGCGTCCGAGCTGGGCGAAGAACGCCGTTTGGCTTATGTCGGCATCACGCGCGCAAAAGAAAAGCTGTATCTGCTGAAAACGCGTGAAAGGATGCTCTTCGGCTCGACGACCCATAATCGAGAGAGCCGTTTTGTCACGGAGATACCGGCAAATCTGCTCGAAAAGACCGGTAATGAGAATGTCTTTGCCAAGCATCAGTTTGAATATAAGCCGCAGCAGAATTTCGATCCCTTTGCGAAGAAAAAGCCGATGACCAAGCCGTCCTCCAACCAATATGCCGTCGGCAACACGGTTCTCCACAAGGTGTTCGGCAAGGGGATGGTTCTTTCGACGACCCCCATGGGCAGCGATGTAATGCTGGAGATTGCCTTTGATAAGGTCGGTACAAAGACGCTGATGGCGAATTTTTCCAAGATGGAGATCATCTCTTAAACATCTTTTCACAAATATGCGAAACCTCCATACAATGTAGTGGTTAGGGTATGATTCTATTGCCTTACAATCAATTACATTATGGAGGTTTTACTTATGGCTGAAAATACAACGACCAACGATTGCGCCGCCAACCGCTCCTGCAGCGAGCCGGTTTGTATCGATGCGCGGCGTGTATATGACAGCTGCGGCGATAAAGACTGTATGTCGGATCTGCCGGTCTTTTTCAGTGAGGAAGGGCAGGCGCTGATCGACAGCGCAGTCAATGTGCGCCTGCGCGACGCTGACGTTTTGACCGTCATGACGGATATCGAACCGGTGCCGTTCCATCGGGGCTTTTATTCCATTGATATGACCTATTTTTTCGGGGTGACGCTGGATGTGTTCACCTCGCCTTATTCGACGCCGACGCCTGTGACGGGTATTTGCCTTGCCGATAAAAAGGTGATCCTCTACGGCTCCGAGGGAAATGTACGCATCTTTTCATCCGACCTTGCGACAGACGAGTATGATACACAGAACGCGCCTGCGCGCAGTCTGCCGACCGCCAATGTTCAGGTCGCACAGCCGATACCGCTGGCGGCGACGCTGAAAGAAAAGCTGCCTTGTCACAGGCTGCCCCGCAAGATTCCGAACGGGATTGCCGATAAGCTCGGCGGCGCAGTTGCAGACAGCGGAGAGAAGATCGTGCTGGCGACGTTGGGTGTATTCTCGATCGTCCAATTGCTCAGAAATGTGCAGATGCTGATCCCGGCATATGATTTTTGCGTGCCTGAAAAGCGCTGTGCCGGTTCGACAGACAGCCCCTGTGAGATGTTCTCGCGCCTTGATTTTCCGACCGACGAGTTTTTCCCTCCGAACGTGACGGAGTGCGCCTCAGGCGACGGCAGCGGATGCGGATGCTGCTCCGACACTGATAATTGACACTATGTGAAAAGTACCCTTTCCTGAGCGGAAAGGGTA
>CACZAW010000077.1 GCA_902779225.1 uncultured Ruminococcus sp.
TGGGCGATCGGGCGATGACAGAACAATAAACTTCCCCGGAGCAAGCACTAAAGTGTCCACCGGACACTTTACCTTTTTTATCGGTTGAGATTGCCACAGCCCTAAAGGGCTTCGCAATGACAATTTAGAATAAATGGTAAGGGAGGCAAACGCCTCCCTTTTTGATTGCGGAAAACTGATAAAGCCTTCCCCTTGAGGGGAAGGCTTTTTTGTTCTGCACCGCTTAGTAGGATTGCGCAAAAAAGGCTTCACCCGAAGGTGAAGCCTTGATTATTGTATGGATCAATCAGAATCTACTGATTAGGAACGGCTCTTCTTGCGAACGAAGAAGATAACGCCTGCTGCAGCTACCATAACGCCGAGCATGATGTACAGAACGGTTGTTTCCTGACCGGTTGCAGAACCGTCGCCGGAACCGGTTGCACCGGAACCGCTGCCGCCGCCGGAGCCGCTGCTGCTGGGATTGCCGTTAGTGTTGCCCGACTGAGGGTCGCCCGACTGAGGGTCGCCCGACTGAGGGTCGCCCGACTGAGGGTCGTCCTTCTGAGGGTCGCCCGACTGAGGGTCGTCCTTCTGAGGGTCGTCCTTCTGAGGGTCGCCCGGCGTAGGGGTCGGCGTAGGGTTGGGGTTCTGATGAGCTTCCTGATTCTCGCCGTCCTTCAGCGGAGACTTAGAAGCATCCCAATCCTTGCTCCAGTCATGGTAGTCAACTCTGTCGCCGGAGGGGCTTGCCGCCTCTTTGATCGCCTTCTCTACGTCGCCCTTCTGGAGGCCGAGCGCAGCAGCGGTAGAGTCGATGATCTGCTGAGCAGTCTTATCCTTCTGATAGTTCAGCGCGTTCTGCAGACCGCTTTTACCCATATCTGCAAGGAAGGTAACAAACATATCATAAGCGGTAGTGTGAGCGGGAATGACGCCGCTGCCGTCTTCGGGAACAACGTTACCGATAGAAGTGATTCCCATTACGGGACCGAGCTTGCCGCTCTTCCAATGAGCAAGGTTAGACTTCTTGTTGGAGTCTGCGGGATTCTCGCACTTATCAGCGGAACCGATCGCAGTATCACCGTACATAGTGGTATCAAACAGCAGGTCATGTGTCTGCTGACCGGCATTGGTGTTGAAGATGATTAAGTACTGTTTGCCGTCTTCAAGGTTGACCGGATCAAAATTCTTTTTCTTGGTAGACTTATCGCCGGGATCGTCGCAATCGAAGGTATAAGTGCCGTCACTGTTCGGGGTCATTGCACCGTTTTTAGCAGCTGCAAAATCAACCAAAACATCGCCGGACTTAGGCTCCATGATGTAAATCATCATTGTCTTGTAGTTGTTCCAACCGCAGCCGGAAGGGTCAAAGCTAATGAGCTTGCCGCCCGCAGCTGTGTCAGCGCCACTCTCAGCGCCGGTGTCAGCGCCCGTATCAGCGCCGGTGTCTGCACCGCTGTCCGCGCCGACTTCGGCGGGTGTATCAGCGGCGTTCTCGCCGATCTCTACCTGAGCGGCAGAAACAGCGACTGCTGCCATGCTCATCACTAACATCAGGACGATAGCAAGGCTAACAAATTTCTTGAACATAACAATCTCCTCCATATTCAATACTTGGATTAACTATAGGGGTACGCCGCAGATACGCAAGGGCATACAACTCCTTAGTATTAATTATTATACCGCAAAAGAATTAAAAATTCAATATGTTTTGTTTATTTCACGGTATAAAAATGTACAAACTTTATAATTTCTTTTGTAGCAAATTTCACAAAAGGAAATATCAATGTTTTTACAGGTGTAAAAGTTTTGTTATCCATCCGACTGCGACGGATCGGGCTTTTTATCGGCGCCGCGGTTCTTTATCCCGAGATAGATCACCATGACAACGACTGCTGCGGCGACTACCGAGCTGATGGTAATGATCAGCGTCGTCGCAAGGTTGAGGTCGATCACCATGTCTTCCTCCTTCACGACGTCGTCTTGCCGCACGCTCGGATTAGCTGCATCGGTCACGGTCACCGTTTTGTCGTCGCCGGCAGCGGCGGCACAGGTCGCCGTCATCGAGCCCACACAAATTGCGCCGATCATCACCGCAAGAAGCAGCGCAAGTATTCTTTTCATTTTACCTCTCCTCAACCGAAGCACGGACGATTATTCCTGATTGTCGGAATCCGCGCCGTTATCGGCGGTCTCGGCGGTATCAGCGTCAGCGGGAGTCTCAGCGTTTGCGTCGGCGGGGTTCTCAGCCTTTGCGTCTGCGGGAGCCTTCTTGCCCTTGATGACGACATAGGCGATCGAACCGCCGGCGATCAGTACGACTGCCGCGATGATGATCCACATCAGACCGGAGGAATTATTGTCCTTCTTCTCAGCCTTGGTGCTGTTGCCGGAATCGCTCTTGATGATCTTACCGGCAGCGTCGGTCTGAACGGTATTCTCCTTGTTCTCGGTAGCAGCAGTTCCGGGAGCGTTCACGCCGGTGCCTTTCTGCTGTTCGGGAGCCTTGGTATCGGCTTTATTCCCGCTCTTATCGGTGATAGCTGCGTCCTTTTTAGCCTGAGTAGCAGCCTGATTGCCGCTGTTGTTATTGCCGGAATTGCCGGAATTATTGTTCGCGTTGCTCTTGTTGCTGTTGTTGCTGCCGGAGTTGCCGCCTGAGTTGTTGGAGCCGTTGTTGCCGGAGCTGTTGCCGCCGTTGTCGGCTGCTCCGCCGTTTTCCTTGATGCTGTCGCCGGTGAGCGCCTTGTCCTTGTTGGCGCTTTTGCCGGTTCTGGAGTTCTCAAACAGGCCGTTGGGCTGTTCTTCCTCGACATTCAGCTCGGGCTCGGCGTCGGTAACGACTGCGGAACCGTTTTTGGTCACATCGCAGGTGAACTGGTACTGATCGATCTGGGGTCTCTCGTCGGAATCAAAGACGGAATCGTCGTACATATAACGAACAAAGTAGGAAATATGCGCCTTCGCGTCCTTTTTGGCGGTCAGGTTAAGGGTCACGATGTTGCGCTTTTTCGAAAAATCGACGCCCTTGAGGATCGACCAGTTGCCGCGTACCTCACCGGTGAGATCGGGGTTGATGGTCGCCTGCCAGTCTTCATCATTGGTGCTGTCGTTAAAATCTGCGACCGACTCGAGATTGAATGCGTCGCGGTCGTAGTATACGGAAAAATCACAGCCGACGATCCGCTCGGGAACGTCAGAAAGTGACAGTTTATAAGTGACCTTATCGCCGGATTTGACGTCGACAGCCGTTGTGGGAGCGTCCGCGGAGGCGCTGACGACGCCGACGGCAAGAATGCCGACGGTTACGGCAAGTACACAAAGTAAAGATAAGAGCTTTTTCATAGCATTCATCCTTTCGGAAATATATTCAAATACAGTATGTATTATAATACAGTATTTCAGCGAATTCAATAAACAAATTGTTAATAATGCTTGAAGATTACAATTTGTAACCTTTTTTGACGACGCAGATCCGACAAAAGCGAGCTGCGCAGTCATCTTGGCTGAAAAAAGGCAAAAAACAGGGCTGTCTTTCGACAGCCCCGCATATCATTTGGTTTTATTTGTATGTGATCACCTTGCCGGTGGGATGATAACCGGATACGACGGTCTTGCCGTTTGAGGTGATGCAGCAAACGGTGTAGCTGTACTTGGTCTTAGTCTTGACCTTCTTATCCAGGAAGCTGGTGGCGGTGGTATCGGCGAGCTTTGCCCACTTACCGTTGCCGACCTTACGGAGGATGCGGAACTTGACCGCGCCCTTCGGCTTAGTCCAGACGACCTTGACGGCTTTTCCGGATTTGGCGGCGGACTTCATGGTCGGCGCGGCGATATATTTGATCGACTTGCCGGTGGAATTGTAAGAGGACTGAACGGTTTTGCCGTCGGAGGACACCGCACAGACGGAGTAGATGTAGGTAGTGCCGGAAGAAACCTTTTTATCGGTAAAGGTGACGCCGGCGGTGGTGCCGATATTTGTCCAGCTGCCCTTGCCGACCTTGCGCAGAACGCGGAATTTCACCGCGCCGGCAGGCTTTGTCCAGGTGAATTTGACGCCGCCGTACACATTCTGAACGGCTTTGAGCGGCGGAACTGCGATATAGGTGATCTTCCAGCCGGAAGAATTGTAAGAGGAGATGAACGCATTGGAGCTGTTCATGCAGCGGATCGTATAGATATACGCTGTGCCGGTCTTGACAGTCTTATCGGTATAGGTGGTGCCGGTGGTATCGGCTACCTTAGCCCATGCGCTGGAACCGGTCTTGCGGAGGACGCGATATTTTGCCGCGCCGTTGGATTTGCTCCATGTCAGCTGAACGCCGCCGTTGACATTCGCCTTCTTGGTGATGGAGGGAGCCGCGACATACAGGATCGACTTGCCTTCGACGTCATACGGAGAGGTATAATACGAACCGTCAGCAGAGATACAACGGACGGAATAGCGATAGGTCTTGCCGGAGACAACGACCTTATCATTGTAGGTTGTGCCGGTGGTATCGCCGATATCATACCATGCGGTATCGGGATCCTTGCGGAATACGCGATATTTCGCCGCACCGGTCATCTTTTCCCAAGAGATCGTCACATAGCCTGCGGCGAGGGTGGGCGCCTTCAGCACGGGCGCGCCGAGATGATAAGCGGAGAAGCCGGTCTCATTGCGGCTGCTGATGACTCTGCTCTTTCTGTCAAGCGCACTGACGGTATAGGAATACTGGGTGCCGACTTCGACGTTGGTATCCTTGAACACATTACCGTCAACATCGCCGATCGCGACCCAGCTTGTGCCGTATTTGCGATAAACGCGGAAGCGTGAAGCGCCGTTGACGTCGCTGACAGTCAACTTCAGACCCGTAGCGTCGCTCTCAAAGCGCGAGATCTTCGGCTCGGCGATATACGTCGCGCTCCAACCGCAGGTAACGTAGTTGCTCAGATTACCGTTCTTATCATTCAGAACGCGAACGGAATAGGTATAGGTATTGCCGGATTCGACGTTGGTATCGACATAGCTTGTGCCGTCAACGATCGCGATACGCACCCAAGAGGCGTCATGACGGAAAACGCCGTAATGAACGCCGCCATCAACTGCGCCCCACTCGACCTTCAAGCCATTGGAAACGGATGTGATCGATGTAACGCGGGGCGTTTTGATCGCAAAAGTGCTGTTTTTCGGCAATGTGACCGCAGTGGAAGAGGTGAAAGCCGCATCGTTGATCGTGCCGTCAAGCCCGACGATCTCGTTATCCGCCTCGTCGAGGAACTCGCGGAAGGTGGGCTTGAGCGAAATGGTGCCGGCCTTGAGGATCGTGAAGGTCAGGGTAATGACAGGGGTCTCAGTCGTGAAATCATAAGCGCCGCCGGTGGCAAAATTCACGACATAGCCGGTCAAGCCGGTTTTGCCGGGTGTATCAAAGCGCGTCACGACAGCGGTATCAGCGATCGCGGGAGCCACATCGTCAATCTTAGCGTTGATCACAGCGGCGGATTCTCCGGAAAGATAGGAAAAATCTACCGGTATCTCGATCTGACCGGCGGTGATCGCCTTATCCGACTTGATTTTTACGGTATAAGTGAAGGTCTCGCCGATATCGCCGACCATGGTACCGGAATTCGTCTGGATCGCGGTATCATACGCTTCGGCGGACGCGGAAACTACGCCGACGACCACGGTCGTCAGCAGGATAGCCAATGTCAAAGCCATAGACAGTAACTTCTTCATACATTTCCCTCCGACATAATTTTTATAGTATTCTACATTTTCATTATATCGTATTCGTCTGTCAATAGCAAGCACTAAATTGTAAACAATATGTGAAAGCTAAATTCGCCGACACTAGTGCCGGCGAGCTAAATGCGACTTCGTCACGCTAAAATCCTGTCGGAGCTAAATGTGCTGTCGCACGCTGCGGCGAATGTTTCCCATAAAATCGGTTGAGATTGCCACAGCCCTAAAGGGCTTCGCAATGACGATTGATTACGGTTGAGATTGCCGCGGGGCGCATTCATATTGTCATTGCGAGGAGGAACTTAATTCCGACGTGGCAATCTCAACCTTAACCTTTGCGCCCCTCGCAATGACGATCTGTATAAAATACGAAACCCCCTTCTTTCGAAGGGGGCTCGCATAATTTTTAGTCAGGAAATATCTAAAATGAAGAATTAGTCAACTTTTCTCTTCTTAGTATAGATAACGATACCTGCAGCCATAACCAGGATTACCAGGAAGATGATAGCCATCTCGGTGGAACCGGTCTGGACAGTGTTCGGGTTGGTGTTGATCTCGTCGGGAGTAGCAGCACCGGCGGGCTTAGCGGGCTCAGGAACGGTCTCATCAGTGTTCTCGGAAGGAGTTACAACCTCAGTTTCCTCAGCCTCGGTGGGAGCTGTGCCTTCAACAACGTTCAGAACGGTTTCAGCGCTTGCATAAGCGATCATGCCTTCTTCTGCGTCGACGCTGAACTCAGCGTAAACGGTGTTCTCGCCTACCTTAGCGTAATCCAGAACGTGATCCTTGTTGATAGTGATTACCAGAGAACCGGAAGTGAACGCGATCTTACCTTCTTCTTCGGTGATGGTATTGCCGTTGATTACCAGACGCATGAACTTATCGAAGGTAGCTTCGTCGAGGGAGAGATCCTTGTTATGGACAACCATTACGAGATCTTCGCCGCTCTCGGTGTACCATGTGTACGGATTCTGCTCGAACTCATACTCATCAATAGCAGCCTCTGTGCCGGGCTCGGTGTCAGGAGCCTGAGTATCGGGAGCCTGAGTATCGGGAGCCTGGGTGTCAGGAGCCTGGGTGTCAGGAGCCTGGGTGTCAGGAGCCTGGGTGTCAGGAGCCTGAGTTTCATCGGTGCCGGGCTCGGTGCCGGGCTCTACAGGAGTCTTGTCGTTGAGAACGCCTTCAGATTTCTGGAGAGCGTCGAGGACCTCGTCCTTGAAGATGTACTTGTGCTCATCTTCACCTGCAACAGTGTGCAGATAGGTGTCGATGTGATATACGCCCTTGTCAGCAGTTACCTTGAACTGAGCGCAGATCAGCTGGCTGTCGTCGGAATCGAAAGTCTTACCCTTAGCAGCGGAGTAGTTGTACTTCAGTCTGCCTGCAACGGTATCATTCAGAACCATAGCGTCCTTGATGATCGGGAACAGGTTTTCCATATCTTCGGTATCGGTAACGAGCTCAAGACCGTCGGTATCGAAGAAGGTCTCACCATCGAGAGAGCAAACCTTCTCGCCGGTGTTCAGATAGTAGATATAGGTGACGATTTCGTCTTTCTCGACTTCGTACCACTTACCGTCAGCAACAACGTAAACCTTGTCGCCTACAGGAGGAGTATCGGTGGGCTTGTCGGTAGCGGGCTGAGATTCCTCAGTGCCGGGTTCAGCATTTTCGTCTACGAGCTTGAAGAGGTAGCCGCCGTGCAGGGTAGCGCCGCCCTTTTCGTAAGGCTTGCCTTCGCCTGCTTCATCAGCATACCAGCTGTAGATCCAGCCTTCTTCTGCTTTACCGTCGCCGTTCGGGCGGAAGTAAACTGTGTAGGTAGAATCATGGTCAACGGTGATGTTGTTGTCCATACCGTCCGGATACCAATCAGCAGCTTCCAGACCGTTCTTAGAGGTCTTGATACCCTTGATCATGTCTTCGGTGGTCAGAGCAACATGCTGGATAGCATACTCTTCAGCCTCAGCATTGTTGGTGGGGATGAATTCGAAGCCGGCCTTGGGACCCCAACCGGCGATAGAACCGGTCAGATAGTAGGTGCTGCCCAGAGTCGGGGGCTCAGTCTCTTCAGTGCCGGGCTGAGTTTCCTCGGTAGCAGGCTGAGTCTCTTCGGTAGCAGGCTGAGTCTCTTCGGTAGCAGGCTGAGTCTCTTCGGTAGCAGGCTGAGTTTCCTCAGTAG
>CACZAW010000078.1 GCA_902779225.1 uncultured Ruminococcus sp.
CATTCGACGACGGTAAAGCCACTGCGCTCGGGAGCGGTCAGCTCCTGCGCGGGCAGCTCCACGGCGCTGTCGCTGGCGTAGTATGTCATAAAGACGCGGATCACGGTATCCGGCTGCGGGCTGACGTTCAGTCCCGCGGCGTCGGTATAGGCGTCGGTCTGGAACGAGATCACGTTATACGGATTCTTCTTCATGATCGGGAGCCAGAACTCGATGAAGTCCTGCGCTTCGCTCTCAGTAAGCCCCTGCTTCTTCAGCGCATCATTGAGGAACGCTTCGGTCTCGCTGCCTTTGACGCAGAATCCCTCCGAAAGGTCATAGTCCGCGTTCAGCTTCGCCTCCCAGAAAAGGTAATCGTACTGTCTGCCGTCGGCGGTCGTCAGCGTACCGTCGGGCTTGGCGGTTACCGTCCAGCCGTCGTTGTACAGGGGCGCGCTTTTCAGGAGCTCACCGTTCAGATCGAGCGATACATTCACCTCGGTCTCCTTTTCGGGATAGAGGTAGATCACCGGCTTATAGGCGACGTTCGGATCGGGGACGACGGTCGATATACTGATCGACACCATATCGGCCTCATAGCGCTCCGGATAGCTGTCGGGACCATAATAGATGTTCGTGATCATAACGGTTACATGGTCGCCGACACACCAGTCAGCCGACAGACTGCCGTGGATCTTGTAGACGCCCGGAAGCGGGAAAAACGGATCCGCCATAAAGTAATCGGGATGGATCTCGCGGATATAGAGCTCTTCCGTGAGATCATAGTCTAATTTGGTCGCCTTATCCTTATCGAGCCAAACTTCTTCGGCGGGAGCGACGTATATCGCACCGAGCTTTTCATAGGTCGGCAGGTCGACGATATAGCGCTGGATCTCGGTCGCGTCGAGAACCGTGACGTCGCCGTCGCCGTCTGCGTCCGCGGCCGCCGCGTTATAAGAGGTTACGTCGAGCGTCGCGAGCGATCGCTGGATCACCGTTGCGTCAAGGACGGTGATCGAGTAGTCGCAGTCCGCATCGCCGATTATATACGGCGCAGGAACGGCTGCCGCGGAAACGACGCAGGATAACAGCATCGCCGCGATCAGTATGGTTGACAGAATACTTTTGCCTGTTGTTTTCATAAATGACATCTCCTTATATTGTCAGTATACTACAAAGCTAATTCTTTGTAAAGCACTTGCCGATGACGAATGATAAGGATCCCGAAACAGCTCCCTGCAAGGCAAAATATACTTGATAAATGTACAAAACTCAGGTATAATATAAGGTGGTTTTTGTCAAAGGTGGAGAGAATCGCTTTTGATATGAAAAAATATGCGGAATTATCTTGACAGATCTGCATATTTATCCTATAATTAATGCATAACAACAATTTTAATGCATATTCATTCGGAGGTCATTATGAAAAAAGAAGATATCAAAAAGGTAGTATTAGCGTATTCCGGCGGTCTGGATACATCCATCATCATTCCGTGGCTCAAGGAAAACTACAATAACTGCGAGGTCATCGCCGTATCCGGCAACGTCGGTCAGGCTGACGAGCTGGAGGGTCTGGAGGAAAAGGCAATCAAGACCGGCGCGTCCAAGCTCTATGTCCTCGATCTGACCGAGGAGTATGTAGACGACTATATCATCCCCACCATGAAGGCGGGCGCGATCTATGAGGACTATCTGCTCGGTACCTCGACCGCGCGTCCCTGTATCGCCAAGGGTCTGGTCGATATCGCGTTCAAAGAGGGCGCAGACGCCATTTGCCATGGCTGCACCGGCAAGGGCAACGATCAGGTACGTTTTGAGCTGACCATCAAGCATTTTGCTCCCAATATGCCCATCATCGCTCCGTGGCGTGAGTGGGATATCAAATCGAGAGAGGAAGAGATCGAGTACGCCGAGGCGCACAACATCCCCCTCAAGATCAACCGCGAGACCAACTACTCTAAGGATAAGAACCTCTGGCACCTTTCCCATGAGGGACTTGACCTTGAGGATACCAACAACGAGCCGACCTATGAGAAGAAGGGCTTCCTCGAGATGGGCGTTTCTCCGATCGACGCCCCCGACGAGCCCACCTATATCACCCTTGAATTCGAGAAGGGCGTACCCGTCGCTCTCGACGGCGAGAAGATGTCCGCTAAGAACATCATCTTAAAGCTTAACGAGCTGGGCGGCAAAAACGGCATCGGTCTGCTCGATATCGTCGAGAATCGTCTGGTCGGCATGAAGTGCCGCGGCGTATACGAGACCCCCGGCGGCACCATCCTCTACAAGGCGCACGAGACCTTGGAGAGCATCTGCCTTGACAAGATGACCATGCACGAAAAGCAGCGTTTGTCCATCACCTTTGCCGAGCTGGTCTACAACGGTCAGTGGTTCACCCCGCTGAGAGAAGCCCTCTCCGCCTTTGTCGACAAGACACAGGAGAAGGTCACCGGCTACGTCAAATTAAAGCTCTACAAGGGCAATATCATCAAGGCGGGCGTCGACAGCCCCTACAGCCTCTACAGCGAGGAGATCGCCACCTTCGGCGAGTCCGATTACGATCAGCAGGATTCCGCAGGCTTCATCAACCTCTACGGTCTGCCGATCAAGGTACAGGCGGTCGTTGACGAGAAGAACAAATAATGAAAAGGCCCCCTTTCCCAAGGGGGCTGTCACCGGACACTTGTGTCACGGTGACCGGGGGTTGTCAAAAGCGCTGTTGTCAGATGACAACCCTCCGCCCCTTCGGGGCACCTCCCTTAGGAAAGGGAGGCTTTTGCGTTGATAATCACCATTAACTGGGTCGGATAACCTCCGACCCACACGGCGTATATAAAGGATGTATCGATATGGCTAAAATGTGGGCGGGACGCACCGCCGGAGACACCAGCAAAATCGCGGACGAGTTCAATGCGTCCATCGGCTTCGACAGCCGGATGTATAAGGAGGATATCACGGGCTCGATCGCCCATGCGAAGATGCTCGCAAAGCAGGGCATCATCGCCCCCGAAGAAGCAGATACCCTCTGCGAAGCGCTCGCCGTGATCCTCGAGGATATCGCATCGGGCAGGCTCCCGATCGATCCGAACGCCGAGGACATCCATATGTTTGTCGAGGAGGTTCTGACCTCCCGCGTCGGCGACGTCGGCAAAAAGCTCCATACCGCCCGCTCCCGCAACGATCAGGTCGCCCTTGATCTGAGGATGTACCTGATGAACCGCGTGGATGAGCTCAGCGAGCGCATCTACAGCCTGATCACGGCGCTGACCGATCAGGCGGAGCGGCATAAAGAGGCGATCATGCCCGGCTACACCCATCTGCAGCGCGCCCAGCCGATCATGTTCGGCCATCACCTGATGGCATACGCGATGATGCTCCTGCGCGACGCGGATCGACTTGCCGACTGTAAACGGCGCATGAACGTATCGCCCATCGGCTGCTGTGCCTTGGCGGGTACAACCTACGATACCGACCGCTATTTTGAAGCTGAGCAATTAGGCTTTGACGATATCGCGCGCAATTCCCTCGACGGCGTTTCCGACCGCGATTTTGTGGTCGAGCTGTTATCCGATATATCCATTCTGATGATGCACCTCTCGCGTCTGAGCGAAGAGATCATCCTCTGGTCAAGCTGGGAATTCGGCTTTGTCGAGCTTTCCGACGCCTATACCACCGGCTCGTCCATCATGCCGCAGAAGAAGAACTCCGATATGGCGGAGCTTGTCCGCGGCAAGACCGGCAGAGTTTACGGCGATCTGATGGCGGCGCTGACCATGCTCAAGGGATTGCCCCTTGCCTACAATAAGGATATGCAGGAGGACAAGGAGGGCGTTTTCGATGCGGTCGATACCGCTGAGATGTCGCTCGAGGTCTTCGTCGGCATGATCTCAACGATGAAGGTCAAGCCCGAAAATATGAAGGCGGCGGCACAGCGCGGCTTTATCAATGCGACCGACCTCGCCGATTATCTGACCAAGAAGGGGATGCCCTTCCGCTCGGCGTACAAGATCTCCGGCTCCATCGTCGCCTATTGCATCGAGCACGGTCAGGTCCTCGAGGATCTCCCGCTCAGCACCTATCAAGAATTCAGCGATATCTTTGAAGAGGATCTCTACGAAGATATCGACCTATATACCTGCGTGAATAAGCGCAACTCCGTCGGCGGTACCTCGGTACCCTCGATCGAGAGCCAGATCAATTATGTCAGGAGGAAATGTAATGGCTAAGGTATTTATCGACGGCAGCTACGGCACCACCGGACTGCGCATCCGCGAACGTCTGCTCGAGCGCAAGGATATCGAGCTGCTCACCCTGCCCGAAGAGCATCGCAAGGACAAAGCCGCCCGTAAGGAAATGCTTAACGCGGCGGATATCGCGTTTCTCTGCTTACCGGACGACGCGGCTAAAGAAGCGGCTAAGATGGTCGAGAGCCCCGATACGGTCATCATCGACTGCTCCACCGCCCACCGCACCGACGATAAGTGGGTCTACGGACTTCCCGAGCTGGACGGTCAGAGCTATCTGATCCAGAACGCCGTGAATATCGCGAACCCCGGCTGTCATGCCTCCGGTTTTATCGCACTGGTCGCACCGCTGGTACAGGACGGTCTGATCCATCCCAACGCGCGCCTTTCCTGCTTCTCGCTGAC
The DNA here is from genome assembly GCA_902779225.1 of uncultured Ruminococcus sp. Taxonomy (GTDB): domain Bacteria; phylum Bacillota; class Clostridia; order Oscillospirales; family Acutalibacteraceae; genus Ruminococcoides. Next base: position 4,629 of record CACZAW010000078.1, read on the forward strand.
CGGATATTCGGGCGGCGGCAACGGCATGATCGCGCAGTACGAGACCTCCGACCGCGACCGCGATCTTTCCGCGCCGCGTATGTACGCGCTTTCTCAGAACCATAAGCACATCCCCGAGATGATGAAGGTCTGCGGCCTGACCCACGCGCCGGTATTCTGCCCGATCGTAGCGGATTACTACAGCGGAATGCAGGTCACGGTCTGCCTGACCCGCAACGACCTGCGCGGCACCATCGACGATATCCGCGCCGCGTATAAAGAAAAGTACCACTGCGGTCTGATCCGCTATTGCGAGGACGACGAGGACGGCTTCCTCTCCGCGATCAAGTACGACGGACGCGACGATATGATGATCGCTGCCTACGGTACCGACGCGCGCATCACGCTGGTCTCGCGCTTTGATAACCTCGGCAAGGGCGCTTCGGGCGCAGCGATCCAGAATATGAACATCGTCATGGGCGTCGACGAGGCGACCGGTCTGATCGTCCCCGACGGCTACATGGCGTGTAATTTGAACCTTATTTAAGGGTGAACGGTGAATCGTGAAGGGTGAAGGGTTGCGGTCGGACGCTGTCCGCGCCTGATTCCCGGTTGCCGATCACTGATCACCGACCACTAATCACATTGGAGAAGATATATGAAAAACATTTCCGGCGGTGTATGCGCCCCTAAGGGCTTTCTTGCCCACGGCGTCCACTGCGGCATCCGTAAAAACACATCAAAAAATGACCTCAGCCTGATCATGAGCGAACAGCCCTGTTCGGCGGCTGCGGTCTATACGACAAATCTGGTCAAGGGCGCGCCCCTGACCGTGACAAAAGCACATATCGCCGACGGCTGTGCGCAGGCGGTCATCTGCAATTCCGGCAACGCCAACACCTGCAACGCCGACGGTATCGAGATCGCCGAAGCCATGTCCGCGCTGACCGCAAAGGAGCTGGATCTCAAGCCCGACGATATCGTGGTCGCTTCGACCGGCGTGATCGGTCAGCCGCTGTCGGTAGAACCGATCGCGGCGGCGCTGCCCGCACTGGCGGCGGGGCTGAATCCCGACGGCAGCCACGAGGCGGCGCTCGGCATTATGACGACCGATACCATCGCCAAGGAGGTCGCGGTCGAGTTTACCCTTTCCGGCAAAGCCTGCCGCATCGGCGGTATTGCCAAGGGCAGCGGCATGATCCATCCGAACATGGCGACGATGCTGGTGTTTTTGACCACCGACGTCGCGATCACTCCCGCCATGCTGCAAAAGGCATTGTCCGGCGACATCCAAAACACCTTTAACATGATCTCCATCGACGGCGATACCTCTACCAACGATATGGTGACCCTGCTCGCCAACGGTATGGCGGGCAACGCAGAGATCACTGACGATAACGAGGATTTTGCGATCTTCATGAAAGCCATCAATACCGTGACGGTCGGGCTGTGCCGCATGATCGCCGGCGACGGCGAGGGCGCGACCAGGCTGCTCGAATGCTGCGTCAGCGGCGCCGCCGATGAAGCGACGGCTAAAACGGTCGCAAAGTCCGTCATCTGTTCCTCGCTCTTGAAGGCGGCGATGTTCGGCGCAGACGCTAACTGGGGCCGTGTCTTATGCGCGATCGGCTACTCCGGCGCGGATGTGGACGTCAATAAGATCGACGTCAGCTTCCAGAGCGCCAAGGGCGAGATCCTCGTCTGCAAAGACGGCGCGGGCGTGGATTTCAGCGAAGAGCTCGCCAAGGAGATCCTGCTCGAAAAAGAGATCGAGATCCTTGTTTCTCTCAACTCCGGCAGCGCATCCGCAACCGCATGGGGCTGCGATCTGACCTACGATTATGTGAAGATCAACGGAGACTACAGAACTTAATTGGTTAATGGATAACGGATAATGGATAACGGTTATGGGAAACGATGACGCGTTTTGATGATAGGAATCAGGTGAGGGCGTAGCCCTCCCTTAACCATTATCCGGTAACCTTTATCCGTCCGGAGGACATCTTATGAACAATTTTTCCAACGCGGAGCGCGCTGAGGTCTTGACGCAGGCGCTCCCGAATATCAAAAAATACAACGGCAAGATCGTTGTCGTCAAATACGGCGGCAACGCGATGGTCAATGAAGAGCTCAAAGAGCAGGTCATGCAGGATATCGTCCTCTTATGGCTGATCGGCGTCAAGGTCGTGTTGGTACACGGCGGCGGTCCCGATATCGATGAGATCATGCAAAAGGTCGGCAAAGAGCCGCAGTTCATCGACGGACTGCGCGTGACCGATAAGGAGACCATCGACATCGTCCAGATGGTGCTGTCCGGCAAGGTCAACAAAACCCTTGTCAATCTGCTCGAGAGCAAGGGCGGCAGAGCGATGGGCATCTCCGGCATGGACGGCAGACTGATCGAGGCAAAGCAAAAGGACAAGCGCCTCGGCTACGTCGGCACCGTGACCCACATCAACCCCGAGCCGATCCTCGACTTGATCGAAAAGGGCTATATCCCCGTCGTATCCACCATCGGCTGCGACCGTGACGGCAACGCCTATAATATCAACGGCGATACCGCCGCCGCTCATGTAGCGGGCGCGATCGGCGCAGAGAACCTGATCATGATGACCGATATCGCCGGCATTCTCAAGGATAAAGACGATCCCGACAGCCTGATCCCGCTGATCACCGTGTCCAAGGCGCAGCAGCTGCGGCGTGAGGGCGTGATCGACGGCGGCATGATCCCCAAGGTCGGCTGCTGTATTGAGGCGATCTACAACGGCGTTCAGCAGGTCATCATCATGGACGGCACCGTTCCGCATTCCATCCTCATGGAGCTTTTGACCGACGAGGGCGCCGGCACCATGGTCGTCGCCGACAAATCCCGAGCAGGAGAAAACACATGAGCATCAAATCAACCGACAATCAATATGTCGCCCATACCTACAAGCGCTTTGATATCGCTGTCGTGAAGGGCAGCGGCGCGCTGTGCTGGGATGATAACGGCAAAGAATATATCGACATGACCTCCGGCATCGGGGTCAACGCCTTCGGCTACAGCGATCCCGTATGGGCAGAAGCGGTCGCCGAGCAGGCAAAGCTGCTTCAGCATACCTCTAACCTTTATTACACCGCTCCCTGTGCCGAGCTTGCTGAGATCCTCTGCACCCGCACCGGAATGAGCAAGGTGTTTTTCGGCAACTCCGGCGCCGAGGCGAACGAATGCGCCGTCAAGGTGGCGCGCAAATACGCCGCAGAGGCCAAGGGCGC
>CACZAW010000079.1 GCA_902779225.1 uncultured Ruminococcus sp.
TCCGTGATCGCCTTATCATAGATATAGCGCAGCTCTTCGTCGCTCTTATCTTCCTTATCAGCCGCCTTATCCGTATACATATCCATGCCGACAAGGATCTGCGGCACGGCAAGCCCCTGATGCAGCATATTGCCGTAGAGCAGGACAAGGTAAGAATCCGTATCGAGATGGGTATTGTGGTCGCCGCCGAAGCCATGGAACACATAGGTCACGGGATAGGTTTGCTTTTCGTCATAGCCCGCCGGAAGGAGGACGTTGACCTGCTTGTTATCTCCGGCGATCGGCGAATAATAGGTTACGTCCTTTTGCAAGGTACCGTAGTCGACGCCGCTCTGCTTCTCAAACATTTCGGCATCGACGTCGTAGCGGTTTTCAACCGCATAGGGATCATAGCCTTTGCCGCTCTTCTGAACATCGGGTTGCGTTCCCGCAGCGATCGAATCGGATGTAGCAACGTTCTTTTGAGTATTTGAACTCTGCTTGCCGGAGCAGGCGGTCAACAGCACCATACCGATCAGCATTACCGAAATGATCGTTCTTTTCATAACTACCTCCTACGCTGTCTTACGGAGTAAGCGTAATGCTGACGTTCCCGTTGGAAAGGAGCTGCGTCAGCTCTGCCTGTGTTTTGTCGGTGATATGACCGAGGCGCGTATACGCCCATGAATTGGAGCCGTAGAACACGACCATCTGATCGCCGGAATAGAGCACGATATCTCCGGGCGAGGTAGTTATCCTCACATCGTTACGCGGAAGGCTCATGCCGAGTGAGCCCACCTGCTCAAAGCCGCCGTACATCGACATATTGATCGTGACGGTCTTTTCCTTTACCGCTTCACGAAGCGCTGCAACCGCCTCGTTATCCTCCCATTCAACTGTGACGGGAGTATTGTTGATCGTCATTTTCATGACCGTATCCTCCTTTTCGGTTGGCAGCTGCGCTTGTTCCTCAACAGGAAATACGTTGATGATACCGGCAAGCAGGCGCTGTATTAAGGTCGCGTCGATAACAGACAGCACTTTGTCGCCGGACACGAGAGCCGCTTTCATATTTTCTTCCGAAACGGGCGGAGAAAAGTCTGCCAAATGCCTTTGGATCCGGGTAGCGTCAATGATCGATACCGTACCGTCGCCGTCCGCGTCGCCATACAGGGTCGTGTTTTGCGCCGGCGCTGATTCTTCTGCATAAGCGCCGACAGATATCACCGACAGCAACAGCATCACCGTCAGGGTGAAAGCGATTCGCTTTTTCATCATTCACCTCCGTTATTATCTCAAGCCGACCGTAACAGTCGTATCACCGTTAGCCAGAAGCTGTGTCATATCGCTCTCGCTTTGGTCGGTGATATGACCAAGGCGCGTATACGTCCATGAATTGGAGCCGTAGAATACGACCATCTGATCGCCGGAATAGAGCACGATATCTCCGGGAGAGGTGGTGGTCTGCTCATCATTCTGAGGCAGAGCCGCTCCGATAGAGCCGACCTGCTCAAAGCCGCCGTACATTGACATATTGATCGTGAGCGTCTGTTCCCGGCACAGCTCCTTCAACGCCTGTACCGATTCGTTATCCTCCCATTCTACTGTGACGGGAGTATCGTTGATCGTCATTTGCAGTTCCGTATCCTTTGCCCGCGTTTGGTCGGCTTCATCCTGCGGCGGCGTTTCCGATCCCCGATCGGCATCGGTCGGCTGCACCGTTTCGTTTGCGACGGAGCTTATCTGCACAGTCGGCTGTGCGACCGCTTCGGTCGCTTCTTCTTTTTCTTTTTGTTGTGCCGCATTACACGCTGTCAGAAAAGCGCAAACAGCGACAACCGACAGCAAAGCCGTAAGTATCCTTCTCATACCTGCGCCCCTCTCTGCAAATAATTATCGGATCGCCTGACCCAGATCATAGGCTTCCTTGAGCTTTCCGCTGCCTTCGATGGTCTTCGGGCGGTCATAGCCGCCGGCGAATACCTTTCCGGCAAAGCGCGCTTTTTCAAAGCAGTCGATCCACCCCTGCAAGCCCTTGCAAGCGCCGTCATCGACGCCGTCCTCATCCTCTGCGGCAGTCGTCAGCAGATAGACGTCGCGAAACTGATAGTCGCGCGGATACAGGGAGTTTGCGCGGTCGATCATGGTTTTCATCTGACCGCTCATCTCATAATAATAGATCGGCGTCGCCCAAACGACGACCTCGGCGTTCAGCAGCTTTTCGGTGATCTCATTCGCATCATCGTCGATGACGCAGTGACCGAGCTTTTGGCAGGCAAGACACCCCTTGCAAAAGCCGATGGTTTTATCCTTCAGCGAAACAAGCTCCACCTCGTTTCCGGCAGCTCTCGCGCCGTCGGCGAAGGCGTTAGCCAGTATCTCGGAATTGCTGTTTGCCCGAATACTTGTGCTGATGATCAGTACTTTCTTAGCCATCGTTAACCTCACTTCAAATACGCGTTGAAGAATTCTTCCATCTTGTCGAACGGAATCACATCCGTGTTGTCATACAGATCGGTATGCACCGCATCCGGGATGAGCATCAGCTCTTTATTATCGGTATATTTGCTTTCCTTTATCATATCGGCATATGCGTCCTTACCGAAATAGCAGGAATGTGCCTTTTCGCCGTGGATGACCAGAACCGCGGAGCGGATCTCGTCGGAATACTTGAGGATCGGCTGATTCATAAAGGACAGACAGCCGACGGAGTTCCAGCCCTCGTTGGAGTTCAGCGAACGCGCGTGATAAGCTCTGCCCTTGTAGTATTCGCTGTAGTCCTTGACAAAGAAGGGCATATCGTCGGGTACGGGCAGCTCTACACAGCCGCCTGCGCGGGAGTATTCACCCTTAGCGTATTCGGCGGTACGCAGATCGTTCAGCGCTTTCTTCTTCGCGTAGCGCTGTTCTTCACTGTCCTCGCTGTCGAAATAACCGTTGGCATTGACTCTCGTCATATCGTACATCGTAGAGGCGACCGTCGCCTTGATACGGGTATCGAGCGCGGCAACGTTCAGCGCCATTCCGCCCCAGCCGCAGATACCGATGATGCCGATACGGTCGGGATCGACCTTGTCGCAATTGGAGAGGAAGTCGACCGCCGCCTGAAAATCCTCGGTGTTGATATCGGGCGACGCCATATAGCGCGGAGAGCCGCCGCTCTCACCGGTGAAGCTCGGATCGAAAGCGATCGTCAGAAAGCCGCGCTCAGCCATTGTCTGCGCGTACAGCCCGGAGCACTGTTCCTTGACAGCGCCGAAGGGACCCGATACCGCGATCGCGGGCAGCTTACCCACAGCGTCCTTCGGTACATACATATCCGCCGCCAGCGTGATACCGTAGCGGTTGATAAAGGTCACCTTGCTGTGTTCGACCTTATCGCTTTTCGAAAAAGTCTTGTCCCAATCCCGGGTTAATACTAAATCTGCTGTTTTCATCATAATAAAGCTCCTCCTTTGAGTTGTCTGATCAGATAATCCAAGTTGTCTATCTTTTTCTGGGTGCTGTGCATCTCGTCCATCAAACCGCATCGGCATATTCGCAGATATTGATAAAGGTCATCACATTTACCGGCTGTCTTTAATCTTTCCGCCGCCGATATCTCATCCTGCGAGAGTCCGATCTCGGAGAGAATCGCTGTCAGGATATTTTCCAATCCGATCACCGTCCTTTTCTTGACAACCTTATCATAACATATTGATTTTTATTTCGCTAATGGTTATAATGAATATCAAGATATAACTAATCGGAATAACACCGTTTGATCAGGAGGACGCTATGGAAATACGCACACTCAGATACTTTCTCGCCGTAGCGCGCGAGGAAAACATGACAAAAGCGGCGCAATTGCTGCACGTTACTCAGCCGACCTTATCCAAAGCCCTGCGCTCTCTGGAAGACGAGCTGGGCAAAAAGCTCTTTGAGCGCCACAGCTTCAGCATTTCGCTGACAGACGAAGGGATCCTCCTGCGCAACAGAGCCGAGGACTTGGTCACGATGGCTGACAAGATCGAGCGTGAATTTCTCACGCTGAACGACGTCACCGGCGGCGATCTGTATCTCGGTCTCGGAGAATCCTATCAGATCCGCTACCTCGCCGGTGCGATCCGCTCGCTGAAAAACCTCTATCCCGGGATCAATTATCATATCACCAGCGGCGACACCGAGCAGGTGACAGAAAAGCTCGACAAAGGGCTGCTCGACTTTGCCGTGCTGTGCGAAACGCCCGATACGCGAAAGTATAACTGCATCGAGTTCCCGCAAGCGGATATCTGGGGCGTGGTCATGCCCGCCGACTGTAAGCTGGCGCAAAAAAAGGCCGTCCGGGTAGACGATCTGATCGGCTTGCCGCTGTTCTGCTCACAGCAGGCGTGGAAGAACGATATCCCTCGATGGGCGGGCGAGCGCATGAACGAGCTGATGCTCGAAGGCTCCTTCCGCCTAGCATATAATTCATCGATCTTTGTGATGGAAGGCTTAGGCTATCTGTTGACCTTTGACAAGCTGATCAACACCTCCGAAGAAAGCGGACTTGCCTTCAGGCCGCTTTTCCCGAAATTGGAAACAAAGCTCTATCTGATCTGGAACAAATACCAGACCTTCACGCCGATCGCGGAACGCTTTCTGGATCAGATTCGCTCGTCGTTTGATGAATCGCATTAGCCCGCCGATTTTAAAGGCTTACACACATAACGCGCAAGAAGGGACTGTCGCACTAAGAACCGCGATAGCACCTAATCCGTGTCATCCTGAGCAAAGCGAAGGATCTTACAGTGCCATTCATCCGATTATGTTACACCTATCATGTGTCATCTGACGGAAAAGTCAGCACTTTCAGATTCTTCGGCGATGCCTCAGAATGACATTTTTTATTCTACAAAAACCTCTTGTATTATATTTTTCCTTTTTGACATTCTTCCCTTATTCTGTCCCTTTCAGCGCTTCTACCATATCGATCTTTTTATTCTTTCTCGCGACCATCAAGCCGACCAAAAGCGACACGCCGAAGGTCAGCAGGATAGAAACGCTGTAGGTCAGCGCACCCAGCATCAGCTTCATCTCGTATTCTCCGGCAAGCGCAGTGAGCAGCCATTGCAATACGCCCACGCCCGCAGGCAGTCCGATGATGACGCCGATAACGGTCAGCCAGATATTCTGTGATATCAAGAGCTTTCCGATGGTTCGGTTCCTGAACCCGAGCACCTTTAAGGTGGCAAGCTCGCGCGAGCGCTCCACATAGCTCATGATGCCCAGGTTATATAGCACCACCACGCCGAGGATCACGGCGGCGACGACAAGGATAATCACCATGCTGTCCATGATCTGAACAAAGCTGTTGAAGGTCTCCATCAGCTGCGCTTTGTCCTGCTTGCCCGCGATCAGGTCGGAGCTTTTGATCTCGTCAGTGTTCTTGTTTGTATAAACGGAAGAAATGCTGTAATCGAGTCCCAGCCTGTCAGCCAGCGCGTCGGTCATTGTGACACTTTCGGTCATGATAGAACGGTTATAGCCGACGACCTTGACAGTATAGGTCTCTTTGGAACCGTAGGGCGAGAATGCGATCTCGTCACCGATATTCGCCTTATCCTTTAATCTGAGGCAGAGATACACGCCTTCGTCACTGAGCGCGAGCCTGTTGTTTTCCTCGTCAATGACATTGAGCAGACCGCCCGGATTGTGTATGATATCCAGCGTCACGGTGTCGCCGTCCAGACTGATCCCGCTCAGGCTCTCCCAGTCGCCGTCGAGCTCTTCGCAAAGCGCCTTTGACCTTTTGAGATCGGCGTCGTCGATCAAATTGACCTTCGTAGTATAGTTGGAAATATCCTTGTCGAGCAGATCCAAAAAGCCGGACATGGTGTCGCGCATCCCCAAGCCGCCGACCATCAGCACCATGCAGCCGACGATGCCGAACAGGGTCATTGCCGAACGGCTTTTGTGACGGCTGAGGTCGCGGATATTCCACTTTGTGCCGAAGCGGAGCTTATCCCAAAAGCCGAAACGCTCAAAGAGGATTTTCCTCATCTTTTTCGGCGAGTACGGACGCAGCGCGTCGGCGGCTGTGCCTTTCAGCTGTTGTCTGACGGATAGAAAACTGATCAACGTCAGCAGTAATACCGTACCGATCAGAACCGGATAGCAAAACGCCGGTATCGCCGCGCTCCAGTCGGGCATATCAAAGTAGGTGCCCATCATGCCGTTTTCGCTCATGATCAGCTTGCAGACGCCATAGCCGAGGGCGATCCCCAGTCCGGCGCCGACCAAGCCGATAAACAAGCCGTAAGAGGTATAATGCCGAAGTATCCTGCGGTTCTTAAAGCCGAGAGCCTTCAGCGTTCCGATCTGTGTTTTCTCCTTGGTGGCGATGCGGTGCATTGTCGTCACCATTGTAAGGATGGCTATCGCAAGGAACAGCACGGGAAGCACCGAGCCCATCGTCTTGCCTTCCTCAGCCTCGCCCTGTGATTCCTGATAGACAACGTGATCTTCCTTCGGCGTTACCATGATCGTTCTGCCGAGCTTTTCATGGATCGCTTTTTCAAGCGTCTCTTTATCCTTTTCGGAAATCAGATCCACCTGCGCGAACACCTTGTCGGTCGCTTCATCAAGCATTTCATTGGTAACCGCCAGCTTTGTCAGGCTGTCGTCGATAAATTCTTCGGGAATGTTCGACTTTTTCAGCTCTTCGGCAAAATCGCTTTTTATCTTCTCCTCTATGACCGCACGCAGCTTTTTGGGAGAAATATAAGCGAAGCCGTAGGTGTTGTAATCGGGCATCATCTGGTTTTTATCGGCGACGCAGATCATATGCTCGCCGGACTTGATCAAGCCGACGATCTCCCCGGTGATCTCAACGCCCTGAAATTCAAGCGATAATTCATCGCCGATCCGATAGTCATTCGCTGCGGCAAATTTATCGCTCAGCCAGAAGCCGTTGCCGTTTTCATCATATGCAGCGCCATCCGTTACAATGAAGGTAGATACGTTAAAATCCTCGCTCACATCCAGCGCGATCGACTTGTTCTTTTCACCTTTTACATCGAGATTGACGGACAGATAGCGCGTTGCCTTATCAACCCCGTCGATGGCGGCTATTTTATCGGTATCCTCCTGTGTAAAGCCCTTTTCCGAATAAAGACGGTAGTCGGCGTAGTTCGTATCTTCAAAGAATTTGAACGTATCGACCTCGATCGTTTTCCACTCCATATTGAAGCCGAGGAACATTCCCATACCGAGCGTGATCATTAAAATCATCGAGATAAACTGCGCCTTGTAACCCCACGCAGTGCGGAACAATTTGCGTATCAACATTACCATTCCACCTCGTCAGCGCTCATCGGGTTTTCCTGCTCATTGATCGAGCGTATTTTGCCGTTTTTCACACGGATCACAACGTCTGCCATTTTTGCTATGCTTTGATTATGCGTGACGATAACGATTGTCTTGCCGTAATTCTTCGCCATACCGAGAAGAAGCTTTAGTACCATAACGCCTGTTTCGGAATCGAGTGCGCCGGTCGGCTCGTCGCAAAGTAAAATTTTCGGATTTTTGGCTAAGGCTCTGGCGATGGAGATCCTCTGCTGTTCGCCGCCCGAAAGCTCCGACGGAAAGTTATGGAGATGGTCGGTCAGTCCTACTTCGGCGATCATCTGTTTAGCGTCAAGAGCGTTTGGTGAGATGGTTGACACAAGTTCTACGTTTTCATAAACCGTCAGAGTGGGGATCAGGTTGTAGAACTGGAAGACAAAGCCGACCGTTGCTGCGCGGTAATCGGCAAGCTCGTTATCGGACAGCGTGCTGATATCCCTGCCGTTAACGGTGATCTTACCTTCTGTGGGGCTGTCAAGTCCGCCGAGCAAATTCAGCAGCGTGCT
>CACZAW010000080.1 GCA_902779225.1 uncultured Ruminococcus sp.
TGAACTATGCGCAAAGCACGCTGGCGGTCGAAGAGCCGAACTATCTCAGCTCGCTGAACGCAAAATACTACTCCTACAGCGTATCCACCCGCGCCTTTTCCGCGTCGGAGATCGAATGGATGCATGCGCACGACAGCCTGAAGGTCGGATATCTGAATAACTATCTGCCGTTCAGTGATACGGATAATGACGGCAATCCCGACGGTATCGTCAAGGACGTCATTCCGAAGATTTTCGAATCACTCAACGTCCCGATCAACGATATTTCATATCAGGCGTTTGAAAACTATGACGATATGATCAAGGCGATCAATAACGATGAGATCGACGTAGTTTTCCCGGTCAGCGGCGGCTTGTATTATTCCGAGCAGAACGGCATCAATCTCAGCAATCCTGTCGTTTCCGCCTCTTCGGAGCTGATATATAACGGCAGCTTTGACGAGGATACAATCACCAATTGCGCTATCAATGAAAACAATACCCTGCAATACTACTATTTTAAGACCTATTATCCCTACGTTGAGATAACCTACTATCCTTCGATAGACGCGTGTCTGGACGCGGTCTTACGCGATGAGGCAAGCTGTACGATCCTCAACGGTATGAGAGCCAGCGATATCCTGCGCAATCATAAGTACGACAAACTGATATCTGTTCAGCTGAGCGGTATTGATAACCACTGCTTCGGCGTTAAGATCGGCAACGACGGACTTTTGCGCCTTTTGAACCGCGGCATCAACGTGATCGGTCAGGATTATGCAAAAAATCTTGCGTTCCAATACAGCGACGGGCTGTTCAAATATACCCTCTCCGACGTCTTGCGCGAGAATATGCTGCTGTTCGCAGTCATCATCTTTTTGGTCGCCGGCTTGATCATCTTCCTGCTGATACGCGATAAAACGCACAACAAGCATCTGATCATCGCGACAAAGAAAGCCAAGGAAGAGCTGGAAAAGAAAAATCGAGAGCTGGAGCAGAGCGAAAAAGCGCTTTCCGAGGCGTTGATCGTGGCGGAACACGCGAACGATTCCAAGACCATCTTCCTTAACAATATGTCACATGATATCCGCACACCGATGAACGCGATCGTCGGCTTTACCGCTTTGGCGGCGACGCATATCGACGACAAAGCCCTCGTGCAGGATTATCTCAATAAGATCACGGTGTCCAGCCGTCACCTGTTGTCTTTGATCAACGATGTTCTGGATATGAGCCGTATCGAAAGCGGCAAAATGAGGATCGATCAGAGCGAAGTCCATATGCCGGACTTGATCCACGACCTGAGAACGATCATCATCCCGAACATCAATGCAAAGCAGCAAGAGCTGTTTATCGACACAATGGACGTCCGCAACGAGGACGTCATCACGGATAAACTGAGATTGAACCAGGTGCTGCTGAATGTTCTGACGAATGCCATTAAATTCACCCCGCCGGGCGGCACGATCAATTTCCGCGTGACGGAGAAGCCCTCCGATATCAGCGGAAAGACTTGCTTTGAGTTCCGCGTTAAGGATAACGGTATCGGAATGAGCGAGGAGTTTCAGAAAACGATATTCGAGGCGTTCACCCGCGAGAGAAACAGCACCGTCAGCGGTATCCAGGGTACCGGCCTCGGTATGGCAATCACTAAGAACATCGTCGATATGCTGGGCGGTAAGATCTCGGTTACGTCACAGGTCGGCGTCGGCAGCGAATTTGTCGTTGAGCTCCCCTGTAAGATCAGTAAGAATCAACACGCCCTTGAGCCTCTGCCCGAGCTTTCCGGACTGCGTGCCTTGGTGGCTGACGATAATACCGACACCTGCCTCTCGATTTGCAGTATGCTCAGAGAGATCGGAATGCGCCCCGATTGGACGAATTACGGCAAAGAGGCTGTCGTCCGCGCGAAAGAGGCGTATCAGAGCGGCGACAGGTTCATGACCTATATCATCGATTGGATGATGCCCGATCAGAACGGCATCGAAACGGTCCGCCGCATCCGTCAGGTTATCGGCGACAGCGATCCGATCATCGTGCTGACAGCGTACGACTGGAGAGAGATCGAGAAAGAGGCGAGAGAAGCCGGCGTAACGGCATTCTGCTCAAAGCCGCTCTTTATCTCCGAGCTGCGCAGCGTTCTCGCCGAGCCGTTCCATCTTGACGACGTCAAGGAGGATCAAGAGGAAGACAATCGTCAATTTGAAGGAAAGCGCGCTTTGCTGGCTGAGGATAACGAGCTGAATCAGCAGATCGCCGTTACGATCCTTGAAGAACTCGGTATGGAGGTAGACGTCGCCTCCGACGGTGAGCAAGCGGTCGCCGACGTTGCAACCGCCGAGCCCGGCTATTACGATATCATTCTGATGGATATCCAGATGCCGGTTATGGACGGTTATGAGGCTGCAAAACGGATCAGAAAGCTCAGCGATCCCGTTAAATCTTCGGTGCCGATCGTAGCCGTCACGGCCAACGCCTTTGAAGAGGACAGAAGATTGGCGCTTAAGAGCGGCATGAACGGTCATTTGGCAAAGCCGTACGATATACCGCAGCTTGTCGAAACATTGGAAAAGATATTGTGTAAAGAAGATACAGAAGAATCCGATGAATAAAAGAACAGCGCTGTGCCGATAAGCACAGCGCTGTTTGTTTAAAATAATTATTGATTATTTTTTGTTACCAAAGATGGTGATCAGCAGATCGAGTACCTTCAGATAGATCCACAACACCGTGAAGGAAAGACCGAATGCAGCCCACCATTCATACTTTTTGGGAAGCTCATTCTTAACGGTTTTCTCGATCGTATCAAAGTCACAGATCAGGAACAGTGCGGCGATGATGATAAAGATGACGCTGAAAATGATCGAGAAGGTGTAGTTACCGCTGATGGCAGCGACGATATTTCTTGTGAACGGGATGAACGAGCCGATCAGAAGCAGCAGGGAAGAGCCGATCGCGGTTGCGAACAGAGTAATCATGACCATCTTGAACTTCTTCGTTACGCGGATGACTCCCGTCGCATACAGAATGGACATGACAAGAATGATCATCATGGTGATCGCCAGCGCCAAAACGCCGAGATAGCGATATTCCTCAGGCAGAACGGTGAATACGAGGAAAGCGATGAAATAGCCCTGTGTCGCACAGTACAGCGCACCGGTGACAGGCGTAGTCGCACGGGCAAAGAATGCCAAAAGCTGGAAAACGATCGCCGCTATGACAACGCCGAGCAGGACATACATTTCTGTCGTGTACATTTCGACAGGAAAGTTTTTAATATTAAAGGAAAGGATGCTTCCTGTTGAAAGCATAGGTTTTAACAAAACCTGAGCAAAGATTCCTACAACGCTGAACAAAAGAAAATAGATGGTTTTTGCAGCGATTCCGCCGTAGGTTGCCGCATTGGAGGCGTCCCTCTCCTCAACCTTGTCAAGCTTGCGCATGATCGGGTTGGAGCGGAGGAAGGAATTCTGTTTGGCTGCTGCTCCGCTTTTATTGGGTTCTTGCGATAAACGATTCATAAAGACACTCCTTTTAAGTTTCTGCTTTAGTATTAACATTCTATCATAAATTGAATTGAAAAATCAATACCATACGTCAATTTTGTATATTGAAAGTGTCGCCGAAATGTGATATAGTAATAAAGAATGTACCGGAGTACGATCATTTTGAATGAAAACAAAAGACGCTGCACCGCCGTTGATCCAAAGGCTCCCGACTCTGTTAATCGAGGGCGGCTGCGTTATGATGCGATATAAGGTAACACCCATGAGAATGAATAAAACTAAAGTGGCGCTGTTCGTCGTTTTGATCATATCGATCATCTTTTCGGTAATCTACACCTTTGCGGTCGGCAGCCATTATGACATCAATACCAATATCTATTTATATGATCTGGATCGTGAAGGCGTCTACGCCGAATATGAGAATGAAGGCGTTGTTGAGCTTTCCGATACACACCTGAGCAACAACAGCATAGAGGAAAGCAGAGAGCTGGTCTTTTCTTTTGACGCTGTCAGTCAAGGAAAAACGAAGGTTCGCGTTTATTATTCCAGTCTGACAAGTGAGGATCAAAGACTGCGTGAATACCGTGACTTTGAGTTTATGGTGACCGGCGCCGGCATCCTCTTCGATACAACCGGCTTCTACTTCAATTTTCAGGCGTATCCGGTACTGCTGATCGTTATGATGCTGGATCTGGCAATAATGCTGGTCATACTGTTGATGACCTTCTTTGATTTTAAGCGCGACGGCGATTTTAACTATAAGATGATCGGCTGTGCCGGTTTGTTCGTTTTCTTCGGCGTTTTGCTGTTGATGCTGGTCTATAAATGGCTCAATCAATCGTTGAAGTATTTCAGCGCTTTTATGACTATCTTTCTGGATATCGGCTTTGAGATCTTTTTGCTGATATCGCCCTTTATGCTGCTGTTGTCGCTGTTACTGGCGATCAGCAACATCTGGCTGATGCGTCACGAGGGCTTTCGTCCCGTGAATGCGCTCGGTATCTTGTTCGGCGTTTTGTGGGCCGGCGCGACCGCGATCTGCCTCTCGACGCAAATCATTCCCTCTGTCCATCATCTGTTTGACACGAAGGTAATAATCAGAACGGTTTTGTATCTGAGCTGTTATTTCGGCTCGATGTTTTTGGCGACGGTCATCTGCGCCTATCTGGCGACCAGATACAAGCCGCCGTATGACAGGGATTATATCATCATCCTGGGCTGCGGTATCCGTGAAGACGGTACCTTGATGCCGCTCTTGAAGGGAAGAGTTGACGCCGCTCTGCAATTTGAGAAAGAGCAATATGAGAAAACCGGAAAGCACGCGATCTTTGTGCCGTCCGGCGGTCAGGGACCGGACGAGGTCATCTCCGAAAGTCAGGCGATGACAAATTATCTCATAGAGCAGGGGATAGACAGCGAGCGGATCCTGATGGAGGATAAGAGCGTCAACACCATGCAGAATATGCAGTTTTCAAGGGCGGTTATTGAAAATCACGCAGAAAACTTCAGCGAATGCAAAATCGCGTTCGCTACGACAAATTATCATATTTTCAGAGGCTATATCCTCGCGAAGAAAAACGGTTTCGTTGCAAAGGGCATTTCGTCAAAAACGAAGTTCTACTTCTATCCGAATGCGTTTTTGCGCGAGTTTATCGGCTTGATCGTTGACCAAAAGTTTCGCCATATCGCTTTCACGGCGCTCACGATCATTGTATTTGTCGTATTTGATCATTTGAGCAGGGTATTATAACTTGGAGGTATTATGAGTAGCAGCGGAAAAATTATCAGTAAACTGTTTCGCGGAACGGTTGCGAGCATCATTTTGGCGACCGTCGCAGCGATGATCGGCATCGTGATCGACGGCGTTATCACCAGCCGTTTTCTGGGAGAAGACGGTATGGCGGCTTATACGCTGGTGATGCCGGTCGTCAATCTGGCGACTGCGTTCAGCGGAATCCTCGCGACCGGCGCGCAGGTCGTATGCGCGCATCATCTCGGAGCAGGACGTAAAAGAAGGGCGCGTAAGGCGTTTACCGCCTGCATGATCATCACGGTCTCTGTTTCCGTGATCCTGATGCTGGTCATTCTGTTTTTCAGAGAATCCATCTGTGTGATGCTCGGCGCAAAAACCGACGTATTGCTCAAGGGCTCGACCGATTATCTGTTAGGCGTTATGTTTGCTTTGCCGTCGGTTCTGTTCCTGTTTGAGTTCAACGCCCTGATGCGTTTGGACGGCGATCCGAACCGTGTCGTGGTCGCGGTTGTCGTGATGACGGTGCTGGACGTCGTTTTCGATTTGATGAACGTACTTGTTTTCCACGGCGGTCTGCTGGGCATGGGCTTGGCGACGTCTATCAGCTACGGCATCGGCTTAGTGATCATGTTCCTGCATTTTACCAAGAAGGATATCATCTTCCGTCTGTATTTCAGAGGCATGAGGATGAAGGATATCATAGAGATCTTTGTCACCGGCTCCTCGTCGGGCGTCGGTTCCGCGTCTGCGATGCTGCGTGTGGGTACGATCAATAAGATCTTGGTCGGTATTTCCTCCGCGGCGATGGCCAGCACCGTGCTCGCTGCTTTCGGCGTAGTCAATACGGTCATCAACCTGGTTTCTTCGATCATGGTCGGTATCGGTATGACCTGCGCTACGATCGCTGGATTGCTGATCGGCGAGCAGGATCGTGATGCGATGCGCGCGCTGGTCAAGGTAACGGTCAAGACAGCGTTGATCTTCGGCGTTGTTCTATGCGTCGTACTGTTTGCCGGCGCCGATCTGATCGCGCAGATTTTCCAAGGCAATTCCAGTCAGGATATGGTTCCGATCGCCGCACGCGGACTGCGCTTCTACGGCGTCGCCATCCTGCTGTACGGCGTCAACAATGCGTTCATCAACTATACGCAGGGATTGCGCAGGATGATCGTATCCAATATATATTGTTTCTTGCAGAACTTTGTGTTCGTCGTAGTTCCGGCGCTGATCCTCGCCGGCATCATCAAGAATCCCGATGCGGTTTGGATCTCTTTGATCGCCGCCGAGGTGCTGACGATGATCGCGATCTACTGCTTTGCGGCTTATGAGAAAAAGGGATGGCCCCGCAGCTTTGACGATTTTCTGTTTATCAAGGAGCCGTTCGGATGTCCGCCCGAAAAATCGCTTGTCTTCTCCATTGAGAAAGAGGAAGCGATCGTTCCCGCCTCGGAAAAGGTACATGATTTTTGCATTGAGCAGGGAGCAGAGGAGCGGCAGGCTTATTTGATGGCGCTGTTTGTCGAGGAGCTTTGCCAGAATGTTGTGCGGCGTGAGTTCGGCGACGGAAAAAGCCATTGTATCGATTTCAGAATCCTGAACACCGACGAAGGCTGGATACTGCGCTATCGCGATAACTGCAAGCCATTTGATCCGCTCGAATGGCTGAAGCTGAACGAGGATGAGGATCCGTCCAAGAATATCGGTATCAAGATGATTACCGGTATGTCGAAGGACGTCAAGTATCTCAGTGCGATGGAGCTGAACAATATTGCCATCTGGTTATAATACAATTTGATTTTAGATGTACGGCTGTCTCTCAAATGAGGGTACAGCCGTGTTTTTTTCAAAAAAATCGGATGTTTTTTTCAGATTTATTCCATAAAGATAGTGACATTTCATCAAATTAATGGTATGATATAAACGTTACTATGAAAAGTATGTCTTTTACTGTGGTTGAATTACCGAGGAGATTGTATTTTGAAGATCAGCAAAACAACGGGCAAGAAGCTTTTGATCGTAGCTGCCCTGCTTTTGGCGGTCGTTATATCACTATCGATCGTCAGCACCAACTATATCAAAACGCATGATGAAAAGGCGAAGGCTTCTACCTCCGACGAGGTCGATGAACCTCAAGCGGCGACCAAGGCAAAAGCAAAATCTCATATGATTCCGGACGCAGAGGATAAGGTTATTCCCCAGACGGAGCTGAAGGCAGGATGTGAAACATATGCCTGTACGATGCTGTTCCATATTCTGGGCTTTGATTTGTCTGAGTTCGACTTTGCGGACAATTATCTTGACTGCCACTATGTTTTTGAGGACGAAGACGGCAATATGACCGGCCCCGATATGTACAGCGGCTTTGCCGGGACCGCATATGCCGGATGGGGCGTATATGCGCCGTCCATGGCAAAAAGCATGAACAATTATTTGAAGGATCAGAAATCGGATCTGAAGGCCTATAATTACGAGGATATTCCGCTGGAAACTCTTTGCGATGAGTATATCGATAACGATATACCGGTAATGATCTGGGCGACGACGGATATGCAGGAGCCGTATGTGTTCAGCACTTGGACGGTCAATTACGTCGATGAAAACGCTAAGACCAAG
>CACZAW010000081.1 GCA_902779225.1 uncultured Ruminococcus sp.
AGCCCGCTGCGACGGAAGCGCCTACTGAAGCTCCGACCGAGGCTCCGACGGAAGCGCCCACCGAGGCTCCGACGGAAGCGCCCACCGAGGCTCCCACAGAAGCGCCCACCGAGGCTCCGACGGAAGCTCCGACCGAGGCTCCCGAGCCGGCAGAACACGGTATCCGCACCTACGACGAGCTGGTCGAATTTGCCCGTCTGGTGAGAGAAGATTATGCAAAATACGGCAGCGCGAAAGTCTGGCTGGAGAACAACATTATCGCTCCCGCCGATTCCGAGTGGACACAGGGTATCGGCTCGCTGCAGGACGAAAAGCCCTTCAACGGCACCTTCGACGGCAACGGCTACTGCATCATCGGTCTGAATATCAACAACAGCGAATACGGCTCTCTCTTCGAGTATCTCGGCGAGAGCGGCGTCATCAAGAACCTCATGATCTTTGACACCCGCTTTAAGTCGAAATCCCATTTTGCCGCCGGCATTACCGTCATCAACGAAGGCACGATCGATCACTGCGTCAGCGGCATCAATGTGCTGGGCAGAACAAAGATAACCCTTCCTTCCGGCAAAATAATCAATCCCGCCGACTACAATTCCGTGATCAAGGGCGAATTAAGCGCCGGCGTCGCGGTCGTCAACAGCGGAACGATCACCGGCTGCCGTAACGGTTCGGTCGTAGAAGGCGACTACTGCGGCGGTCTTGTCGGACGCAATGACAGCGTCATCTACGGCAGCACCAACAACGGCGCTGTCGGCACCGATACTCCCGGTTGCTTAGCCGCGGGCGGTATCGCCGTGCAGAACAAGGGCGGCATTGAAAGCTCCTATAACTCCGGCAAGATCCATTGCGGCGATAAGAACAGCATGGGCACCGTCGCGGCATACAACTCCTCCGATGACGTCAACAGCGTGTTCTATAACAACGTCAACAGCATTCCGACGATCGGTTCCGAATCGGAAAAGCAGCTGAACGAAAGCAATCAGCTGGTAGAAAACTCTGAAATGCTATCTCCGTCCTTTGTCGAGCTGCTCAACAGCGTTACGAGCGAATCGGTCGCATGGGTACGGGCAATGTACGGCAATACCTACTTCAATCAGGGCTATCCCACGATCCTCGGAAGATTCCTGGAGCAGAATACGCAGTATCTGACAAAAGAGATCACTATCACAGGCTTGATGCACAGCTCGCTGAAAACCTCGGCGACAGCGCTTGATACCGCAAGCGAAGAGTATCAGACGCTCAGCTCCGCAGCAGGGGGCAGGGTGCTTTCCGCATACTCCGTCGCGACGACCGACGAAAACGGCAGCTTTGTTCCTGCGGAGTTATGGATCTCCGGCGGCGTTCAGCTCAGCATTCCGATCAATGACAACGGTCTTGCTCCCGTCGGTGCAAACGGCGAATCGCAGAGCGATCCGGTCTGCGATACCGCGCTGGCGGTGCTGAACGATGAGGGAGAGGCAACGATCATCACTCCTGACAGTATCGCTGACGGCAAGGCGATATTCACCCTTGCGGCTCCGAAGAACTTTGCGGTTGTCAAGCAGTCTCCGGTCATTTACGGCGATACAGATCTTGACGGAAACGTCACTATCCTGGATGCGACGCTGATCCAGCGCTACCTTGTCGATCTGGATACGCTTTCCGACGCGCAGAAGCTGGCGGCGGACGTTGACGGCGACGGTAATGTGACGATTATCGACGCGACGCTGATCCAGAGACGGCTTGCGGATATTATCAAAGGATTTCCCGTTGAAGAGGTCTGATGATGAAAACTGAAAAAAGTCAGAAACAAACCGATAAGAATAAAAGCAAAAAGAAAACCGTTTTGCTGATCGCGGCGGTGGTATTGCTGCTCGCCGCAGCGGTACTGCTCACCCTCCTGCTTTCCGGCGCATTTGAGCCGAAGCAGGAGAAGAATGATCACAAGGGTGTCGTCGGTGTGATCTCCGACGACTGGGACGACGGCATAGAGGAGGAATCCAAGCCGCAGGGAGAAAAAAGCGGCACCCGGATCCCGGGCTATTCTGCAGCGGAGATGAACGCGGGGGATGAGAGCCTTGTGCTCAGCATCGGAAATCCGAAGGAAAATAAGGTGGGCTTCTTCGCTACCCTCAAGCTCTCCGACGGTACGGTGCTGTACGAATCCGGCCTGCTCAAGCCCGGTCAGGGACTGACTGAAATCCCGCTGAATCAGACGCTCGAAAAAGGCGTTTACGACGCGTCGGTTTACTATCAGTGCGTGCTGCTCGACGAAGAGAACACCCCCCTCAACGCGGCGGAATCCGCCTTCAAGCTCTATGTCAATTAAGGCATTAAGGTTTTTAACCTGAAATATAAAATAAGAAAGGAACATCCAAATGAAAGCAAAACGAGTATTCACCATCTTCCTCGCTGTCTTGATGATAGCCATGACAGTCGTATCTGTATCGGCTGCTGAGTTGACCAACCAGAAACCCGGCGGACAGACTGAGGTCATCGCAAAGATCTCCGGCTCTACTCCTCCCGATCCCGGAAGCGTCAGCTACGTCATCACTATTCCTGAAGTCGTCGATTTCCAAGAGCTGGAATATCCGTCTGACACCTCTGTCCCGAACTATTCTGACGTAAGCTACACATTAAAGGCGACCGAGATCAATAACCTCGATCCCACTACCCAGCAGATCTCCGTTTATGTCAAGGATCAGAACGCGACCGTCAACGGCGATCAGGAATTCTACATTGCCAATAAGTCCGACGCGAACATCAAGTTCTCCTATGACGTTTACAACTCCGCGCCCGTCGGCGATAATTCCGTTAACATCAACCGCAACGCCATGACCCAGGCTGCCGGCTATTACCTCACCGGCTTTAAGGAGCAGGGCGAAACCCTCGACGGTACCCTGCGCCTTGACCGCAACCAGCTCGCCGCTCACGAGCTTGCGGATATCGTAGGCGATTACAGCGGCTACATGGTATTCTTCAGCGCAGTGGAGACGATCTGATCCTGATTCTTCCCGATAGGGCTACATTATGAAAAATTGCATATTGAAGGGCTTGTGTGTGATTTTCATACTGCTGTTTTTCTTGACCATGATGATCCCCGCAACATTTGCGGCACAGGACGGGCACGGAGGCGTCACTGAGGTCATCGCCCGCGTGACGAATCCTGACGAAGAAGCAACCGATCCCGCACAGCCCTCTACCGAACCATCCCTGACGCCGGCGGATTCTCAGCCCGTGCAGACAGGCGAGACGGTAGCGTGGATCGCTTTGCTGATTCTTTTGCTGTCCGCGGTGGTTCTGTTGATCCTTTGGCTCAAAAGGGATGATCGATCAAAACAAAAGTGACTGTTAAAGCAGTATCACATCATTTATATGTTCAGAATGAAAAACGGAGCTGTCGCATATGCGGCGGCTCCTTTCATACAGCAGAAAAAGCCATGTTTCGGCGAAGGTCGGAACATGGCTTTCATAATTGACTTACTATCTCAAAAAGGATATCGCCAAATTAGAAGATCTGACAGATGCGTTTGATCTTTGTGCAATTTATCATACTTAGTGATTCCGGTTGCCGGTTTATCTATTCCTGTGTGTCGTTTTGAATGTCCGTATAGTTTGCGCGGGCGTGAGGCGTTGCGGATATACGGGGAGCTTTCAGCGTAGAACGTATTGCATACTTTACGTTTGGAAATACCCATTACGGGTTCCGTCATAAGCTGAAATATATAGGTAAAATATGATAAAACAGATTGACACAAATCCTTCATTATTGTATTAAATACATAAAATGGGTTATTATGTAGAATAATCGTGAAGACCCGGCAATCAAACACATCTGAGTCGATCAAGGAGGTATTATAATATGGCAAAATTCACATTGGAATGTCCCGTATGCGGCACTCTGAACAAGGCGTCGACCTTCGTCCTGGCGAAAAAGGAGATCACCTGCGGAAACTGTCATGCAAGCATCAACGTAAAGGCAAACAGAATAACGTCAAGGAAGTGTCCGCATTGTGATAATATTTTTATTTATGATCAGGCAAAGAGCAGAAATGTCTGTCCGGTATGTCATAAGAACGTGAAGGTCGGACAGGGCAAGCTGATCGAGTTTCCTTGCCCGCAGTGCAGCTGTATCATCCAGGTTGATCAGAATACGGGTACGACGACCTGCCCGGTGTGTGACTGTATTATCACCGATGTGACGGCAGAATACAAAAAATCGAAGCTGGTCAATGATTCCTCCATCAGCGTAATCAAATATGAGGGCGACAACGGCACCTTTGTATGGAAGCATCCGATCGAAGATTTCAACCTCGGCTCTCAGTTGATCGTTCATCAGTCTCAGGAAGCGATCTTTTTCCTCAACGGTAAGGCGATGGATACGTTTGGGCCGGGCAGATATTCTCTTGAAACCGAGAACCTTCCGCTGTTGAAGAAGGCGTACAGTCTGCCGACCAATAAGCAGAATCCGTTCCACGCAGAAGTCTATTTTATCAATAAGGCTGTTCAGATGGGCGTGAAATGGGGTACCGATTCGCGTGTCGGCTTCGTCGATCCGCTTACCGGCATCCCGCTGGATATCGGCGCTTCAGGTAACTTCAATCTCGCCGTCGACAATTCGCGCTTGCTGTTGGAGAAGATCGTCGGAACGACAGGCGGATTGACCAGGAACCAGATCGTAGCAGCGTGCGCTGCAGACGCAGAGGAGGCGCCGACCAAGACAGCCAAGGGTTGGGCGGCGCTGATGCAGGGGCTGTTCCGCCCGATGCTGATGACGCATGTCAAAACATTTCTCGCTACCGCGATCACTGAGAACAACATCGATATCCTTCAGATCAACAGCCAACTCGAATTCCTCTCGCAAAAGATCCACGAGAAAGTCGCTCCCGAATTTGAAAAGTACGGTCTGTTCGTACCGGAATTCTATGTTACCAATATTGCGCTGCCGGAGGATGATAAAAACTTCCGCCGTATCCGTGAGTTGCGTACTGTGCCGCTCAGTATCAGAGAGGCGGAAGCTCAGCAGCAGATCACTGTGGCGCAGCGTCAGGTGATGCTCGCTCAGCAGCAGACCGAGCTGGAAAGAAAGAGGATGGAAGCCGAGCAGAAGAAAGTCATGGTCGGTACTGATATCGAACTGGAAAAACAAAAGGGGATGGCGTCGGTAGAGGTCAAACGTCAAGAGGGCTGGGCGGAAGCAGAGGTCATGAGAGAAAAGGGCTATTCTGAGAAAGATGTTATCGCTGCTGAGGTACAGAAATCCTACGCGGAAAGCATCGGACAGTTCGGAGCAAACGGCGGCGGCGCGACGACCGGAACAGGAGGCAGCGGCGTGATGAACGATATGTTAGGTTTAGGCGTAGGTTTAGCGGCAGCAAAAGCTGTCGGCGGCCAGATGAGCGAGATGCTCGGAGATATGCAAAACGCTGCGAATCATCAACAGCAGGGAAAACCCGAGGGCTGGAAATGCTTCTGCGGCGAGACAGACAACAAGGGCTTATATTGCTCTCACTGCGGTTCGCCGAAGCCCGAACCGTGGGATTGTCCGAACTGCGGCGCAAAATCGGTGCTCGGAAGATTTTGTCCGAACTGCGGTGCAAAGCGCTCCTCCCTGTGGGACTGTGCATACTGCGGCGCAAAGAATAATCGAGGCAGATTTTGCTCCGAATGCGGTAAAGAACACCAGACCGACGCGGGGACATGGAACTGTTCCTGCGGCGAGAAGAATAATCGGGGCAGATTCTGTTCCGCGTGCGGTAAAAAGAAGGAGGAAGCTGAAGGATGAATCAATCGCAGAATAAAAAGCGCGGCATTATGACGATAGCGATCTGTGCGATCATTTTTGTCGCATATAATATCATTTTATTCTCTATAGCCGGGTTTGAAAATCACGGTCAGGCATTCTGGATCTCTTACGTTTTTATGCTGTTGGCGTTTTTTATCGTAATGGTCAGCGGTCTGCTGGTGATGGGAAAAAAGTTTCAGCCTAAGGACTGGATGCTGGGCTATCCGATCCTTTCGCATTGTGTCGTATATATCATCGTTGAAACGATCGTATCGACAGCGTTCATGCTGCTCGAGCTGCTTCATATCCCGTGGGGTTTCTCTCTGGCGGCGCAGACGCTCATCCTTGCGGTACATCTGGTTTTCAACATCTCCTGTTTCATCACCAAGGACGCGCTCGAGAATATTCAGACTAACACAAAAAATAAAACACTCCTGATCGAGACCCTTCGCACTGAGGTCGAAATGCTCGAGGAAACGGCGGTCGACGCCGAAGTCAAAGGCGCATATCACGCGTTGGCAGAAGAGCTGCGTTACAGCGATCCCGTCAGCTCTCCGATGCTCTTCGAGGTCGAACAGCGGCTCGTGACGGCAGTGCATCAAGCGCGTCCGTATGTCGAAGTAAACGATAAACAGATGGCGCTGGATTCCTGCAAGAGCATCAGCCTCATTCTTTCAGAACGCAACAAGAAGTGCAAATTATATAAATAATCATACCGTCGAAAACCGGATGACGGCTCTGCGAAAGTCGAAAACAAATAAACTGACTTAGGAGAAGGAATCATCGATCATGTCACTTTTAAAATGTAAAATGTGCGGCGGGGATATGGCGTTTGAGGAGAACGCCACCGTCGCGACGTGTGAATATTGCGGCACGCGCCAGACTTTGCCGAAGCAGGACGACGAGAAGCGGCTTGCGCTGTTCGAACGAGCAAATCTGTACCGCCGTGAGAACGATTACGATAAGGCGGCGGCACTGTTTGAACAGGTGCTGTCGGAGGACGTCACGGACGCGGAGGCGTACTGGTGCATCGTGCTGTGCAAGTACGGCGTGGAGTACGTCAAAGACTATCGTTCCGGCGCATTAGTGCCTACTCTGAACCGTACGCAGCTCACGCCGGTTACGGCGGATCCCGACTATAAGCAGGCGATCCGCTATGCGGACGTCAGCCAGCGCGAGATCTATGAGCGGGAAGCGGCTCAGATCGACCGCATCCAAAAGGGAATCCTGGATATCTCGCAGAGGGAAAAGCCGTTCGACGTGTTCATCTGTTACAAGGAAACCGATGACCAGGGCAGAAGAACGCGGGATTCGGTGATCGCAAACGAGCTGTATCATCTGCTGACAAAGGACGGCTACAAGGTATTTTTTGCAAAAATCACCTTGGAGGATAAGCTCGGCACAGCATACGAGCCGTACATATTTGCCGCTTTGAACAGCGCGAAGGTGATGGTCGTCTTAGGCACCAGACCGGAGTATTTTCAGGCGGTATGGGTACGCAACGAATGGAGCCGCTATCTCAAGCTGATGCAAAAGGATAAGGAAAAGATCCTGATCCCCGCGTACCGCGATATGGATCCCTACGAGCTGCCGGAAGAATTCGCGTATCTGCAGGCGCTGGATATGAACAAGCTCGGCTTTATGCAGGATCTGACACAGTATATCAGCAAGGTGGTCAAAACGCCCGGCGCCCCCAAAAACGCGGTCGTAACTGAGATTCACCGCGAGAAGGATACAGAACCGAAAAGCGTTCAGCCGCAGA
Organism: uncultured Ruminococcus sp.; assembly: GCA_902779225.1. Lineage (GTDB taxonomy): Bacteria > Bacillota > Clostridia > Oscillospirales > Acutalibacteraceae > Ruminococcoides. Next base: position 7,527 of record CACZAW010000081.1, read on the forward strand.
AAGCCGACCCCGTTAAGCCGGTTAAGCCTTCGTCGGAAAAGAAGGTTGATGCGCCGCAGTCTGCTATGAAAGATGCAGCAAAGTCGTCAGAGCCCCCC
>CACZAW010000082.1:0-686 GCA_902779225.1 uncultured Ruminococcus sp.
AGCGCTTGGTTCGCATTCAAGAGGTCAGCGGTTCGAATCCGCTTATCTCCACCATTTCAGAAAGAACGGATATCCATAAAGGATATCCGTTCTTTCTGACTATACCAGCAAAGTGGCAGATAAGCGGATTCGAAGGCGAGCGGTCGATCATCAAAACCGAAAGGATGACGGACAAAAGATTCCAGCTCTTAAAACGATTCAACATATTTTACCTCCTGATGAAGTATGGGTGATCCAAAAGGATCCGTTTTATTTCATCTCTTTTTCCCAGAAGCGGATCGCGTTGATGTTAAGAGTGTCGGCTGTCTTTTCAAGGTGCGCGACCTCTTCCGCGGTCAGCGCGACATTCGCCGCCTTGGCTGCGTCCTCAACGTGCTTTTCCTTGGTCACGCCGATGATCGGGAGCGTACCCTTTGCGATCGCCCACGCGATGGGGATCTGCGCGATCTCGACGTCGTATTTTTCGGCGAGCTTTTTGAGCTCTGCGTTAAGAATCTCGATCTTGTCAAGAACGGGGTTATAGGTTTCCGCTCTTGCCGAGCCTGCCGGCATCGGATGCTGTGTATCATATTTGCCCGAGAGCGCGCCCTGCTCCAGCACCATATAGGAGAAGAAAACGATATCATTCTCCTTGCAATAATCTAGAATGCCTGAATCCTCTGACGAACGGTTGATCAGGCTGTAGT